>JAUYSA010000231.1 GCA_030696545.1 Hyphomonadaceae bacterium | reverse complement strand
CACGCCGAAGTCGTTGGCGATGGCCTGCATGGTCGTGCGGACCGACTGTTCACCGCCGTCCAAGGCTGCTTGCACGCGCGGCGCCAGCTGGGACAGGTCAACCGAGCGGATCAGCAGCTTGATCGGCGCGATGCGGGACGACTGCATGGATAACCTGCGATAACCAAGCGCGATCAGGGCCAGCGCCTCAAGCGGGCGGCCGCCTGCCTCGCCGCAGACGGTGATCGGGAGTTCCGCCTCGTCGGCGCGCTGGCGCATACGGAGAAGCAGGCGCATCGCGGGACGAGACAGGATGTCGTAGCGGCCGGAAAGACGGGCATTGTCGCGATCTGCCGCAAAGAAGAACTGCATCAGGTCGTTCGTGCCGATGGAGAGGAAGTCTGCCTTGCCCTTGAGCTGGTCGATCGAGAAGGCCAGCGAAGGGGTTTCAACCATCGCGCCGACCTTGAGCTTGTTCGGCAGGTCGCGGCCGAACTTGATCGCCCATTCCATTTCGCTGTCGAGAAGACGTCTCGCGGCCTCAAATTCTTCTACGGTCGTGACCATGGGGAACATGAGGCGCAGCGTCTTGCCGCGCGAGGCGCGGATCAGGGCGCGCAACTGGCGGCGGAAGAAGAACGGGTGGTCCAGCGCCATGCGGAGGGCGCGCCAGCCGAGGGCCGGGTTTTCCTCGCGCTCCCGCCTGCCCATGAAGGGGGCGATCTTGTCGCCGCCGAGGTCGATCGTGCGGAACACGACGGGCCGATCCCCTGCCCGTTCGATGACGGATTTGTAGAAGGTCGCCTGCTCGTCAAGGCCGGGCATCGTTTCGGACGCCATGAACTGGAATTCGGTACGGAACAGGCCGACGCCCTTGGCGCCGACTTCATCGAGATGGTCGAGGTCGAACGACAGGCCGGCATTGATGAAGAGGTCGACCTCGACGCCATCCGTGGTCGTGGCGGGCTTGTCGCGCAGGAGCGACAGCTCGGCCTGCTTCTGGTCCGACAGCGCCATGCGGGCGTGGAAGTTGGTGACGATCTCGGCTTCGGGGCGGATGTGGATCGTGCCCGTCTCGCCGTCGATGATCATCTGGTCGCCGTCTTCGGCGCGGGTGACGAGGCCGGTCAGGCCGCCGACGGCAGGCACGCCAATGGCGCGGGCGACAATGGCGGCGTGAGAGCCGGCGCCGGCTTCTTCCAGCGCGATGCCGGCAAGGCCGCTGTCGCGGTATTCGAGCAGTTCGGCGGGACCGATGCGGCTGGCGACCAGAATCGAACCGCGAGGCGCCTTGCGGCCGCCGTCTTCACCGCTGAGCTGACGAAGGAGGCGATTTTCGAGATCCTCGAGGTCGTGCATCCGCTCGCGCACCATGGCGTCGCGTGCGCTTTCGAGACGGGCACGGTGTTCGCGGCGAACGCGGTCGACGGCGGCTTCGGCGGAGAGGCCGGTGCGGACTGCTTCGACGAGGCGGGCTTCCCAGCTCGGGTCATGCGCGAACAGGCGGTAGGTTTCCAGAACGTCGCGGCTTTCGCCGAACAGAACCGGCCCTGCCCGCGTCAGCATCGCGTCGATATTGGCGCGCAGGGCGTCGAGCGCTTCGTCGAGGCGGCGCTCTTCCTCCTCGGGATCGGCGGCGAACAGCTGGGTCGGCGGGACGACCGGGTCGTAAAGGTGGACCTTGCCGGTTGCGAGACCTTCGTTGAGCACGCGGCCGTGCAGCTCGACCGGACGCGTCTGGCGCAGGCCGGCGCTGAGCGAATCGGCGGCGGCGGCGACGAGTTCGGCCAATACCATGGCGACGGTCTGGAGCGCTTCGGCTTCTTCATCGTCGTAGGCGCGTTCGGTGCGGTTCTGGACGACGACCACGCCCAACACGCGGCCGCCGCGCAGGATGGGCACGCCGAGGAAGGAGTGGAACGGGTCTTCGCCAGTTTCGGGGCGGTAGGAGAAGCGCGGGTGCGAGAAGGCGTCGGTCAGGCGCAGCGGCCGGGCGGTGGCGGAGACGAGGCCGACGAGGCCTTCGTTTTCCTTCATTCGGGTGCGGCCGACGGCTTCGGGGGCAAGGCCCCGCGTCGCCATCAAGAGCAGGCTTTCATCTTCCGAACGCAGGTAGATAGAGCAGACATCCGCCACCATCGTGTTGGCGATGAGTTCGACCACGCGGTCGAGGCGCTTGGGGTCCTGCGCCTGGTTGGCCATGAGCGCGCGCAGGCGCGAGAGCAACAGCTTCGCGCCGCCGCCGCCCGCAGGCGGGCGCGGGGCGCCGGGGCCCTTGTCTCCTGATCTGTTGCGGTCCGTCAAAACGTCTCCCAACGCGGTCGTCTGAGTTCGCTTTAGCCGATTACGCTGCGTCCGTCATTCCATGCGGGGGAAGGTAAAAATATGTCAAATTGCGCTGGCGGCGGATAGCTCGTCAGACTGGAAGCGGACCTTTGGTCCGCGTTCCCCGCGAAGGCGGGGATCCAGCGCTGGCATTGAAGCTTTTACGGCTTGAAGCTTCAATTCCGAACAAGGTGCAGCGTGATCGCTGGATCCCCGCCTTCGCGGGGAACGCGGACAACAAGTTGTCCGCGTCCAGGGAATAGCCAGCCTACTTTTTGCGAGTCCGCGTCCCGGGCAAGTTCGATCAGTCCGAATCCAGCCCATAAGCCGTGTGCAGCGCACGTACTGCCAGCTCGGTGTAAGACGCATCGATCAGGACGGAAATCTTGATCTCGGACGTCGAAATGACCTGGATGTTGATGCCCTTGTCGGACAGGGCCTGGAACATGGTCTTGGCGACGCCTGCATGGCTGCGCATGCCGACGCCGATGACCGAGACCTTCGCCACGTCGCGGGACACAGTCATGCTTTCGTAGCCGACATTGCCGTTCAGCTTTTCCAGCACGGCCTTGGCGTGGGCTGCATCGCGATCCGGGCAGGTGAAGACGATGTTCTGGCGGCCTTCCGTCTTGGCGGAGGCCTGCACGATCATGTCGACGTTGACGCCAGCGTCGGCGAGCGCGCCGAAGATGGTTGCGGCGACGCCGGGATGGTCTTCCACGCCGATCATGCTGAACTTGGCTTCGTCACGCGAGTAAGCGACGCCGCTGACTACCTGCTTTTCCACGATCTGTTCCTCATCGCACACGAGCGTTCCGGTGTTGGGCGAAGGCACGGGGCCTTCAAACGAAGAGAGCACGCGCACGGGAACGCGATGGTTCATCGCCAGTTCGACCGAGCGGGTCTGCAGGACTTTTGCGCCAAGCGACGCAAGCTCCAGCATCTCCTCATAGGAAATCTTTTCGAGACGGCGCGCCTTGGGCGTGATGCGCGGGTCGGTCGTATAGACGCCATCAACGTCCGTGTAGATGTCGCACAGCGACGCCTTGAGCGCGGCGGCGACGGCGACAGCCGAGGTATCCGAACCTCCACGACCGAGCGTCGAGACGCGGCCTTTGTCGTCCACACCCTGGAAGCCGGCGACGACGGCGATCTCCCCGCTGTCGACCGAGCGGATGAATTCAGGATTTTCGCAGCCCATGATGCGCGCCTTGCCGTGCGCTTCATCGGTCTTGAGCTGAAGCTGCCAGCCGAGCCAGGAGCGGGCCTTGAGACCCTTGCGGCGAAGCGCAAGCGCCAGCAGGCCGGCCGTTACCTGTTCGCCCGAGGCGACGACCACATCGTATTCGTCGTCGTAGTCAGCGCCGTGCAGATCGGGGCCGGCGGCGCCCTTGGTCCATTCGACGAGCTGGTTGGTCGTGCCTGACATTGCGGAAACAACCACGGCGATCGCGCGGGTTTCGGCGCGGCGGGCGGCGACGATTTCGGCAACGTGCGCGATCCGTTCGAGGTTCGCGACCGACGTACCGCCGAATTTGAGCACCAGGCGCTTCATGAACGCGGCTTCCAGACCTGCTAGATCCCATCGATTGGCGGACGATCTGACGCGAACTCCTGCACGGAGCCGCATTGACCTCCCACCCCCGGCGAACGACATGTGTAGTCACCGCCGGGACCAGTCGGCTGACGCAATAAGCGAAGTTATCCAATGGGCAAGACCCTTGTTCGCGATGAGACAATTCCGGAGGCGCCAAGCGTCGATCCGGCGGAAATCGACAAATTCCGGGCAATGGCTGCGGACTGGTGGTCGCCCACCGGCAAGTTCGCCCCCCTGCACAAGTTCAACCCGGTAAGGCTGACCTTCATCCGCGATGCGGCGGTGACCCATTTCGGGCTGGATGGAGATAGCCGGAAGCCGCTGGAAGAGCTGCGGCTCCTCGACGCGGGTTGCGGCGGCGGGCTGGTGACGGAGCCGATGGCCCGGCTTGGCGCACATGCTGTGGGCGTTGACGCGGGCGACAAGAACATCAAGGCGGCGATGGTTCATGCCGAACAGGTTCACGTGGACGTGGATTATCGCGTCGGCACGGTGGAGGGGCTGATCCACGGCGGGGAGCCGAAATTCGACATCGTGCTGGCGCTGGAAGTGGTGGAGCACGTGTCCGACCCGGCGCAGTTTCTCGCCGATTGCGCGAGCCTTGTCGCGCCGGGAGGCATGATGGTGATGGCGACGCTTAACCGTACCGCGAAGGCGTATGCGCTTGCGATCGTGGGGGCTGAGCACATCCTGCGCTGGTTGCCGGTGGGCACGCACGACTGGTCGAAATTCGTGACGCCCGAGGAAGGCCGGGCGGCCATGACCGGCGCCGGACTTGCTGTGAGAGACACCGTCGGCGTCTCATTCTCGCCGCTTTCGGGCCGCTGGAGTCTCACCAAGGATGCCTCCGTCAACTACATGCTTGTCGGAACGCGTCCCAAACCCTGACGGGAAAAGGATGCCGGAACACGGCCGCATCTTTATCGACGATCTTGAGGGCGCGCCGTCTGCTGCGCCCGGTGGTCTGTCGGGGGCGGGGTTTGCCCTGCCCGGAAATTCAGAGCGCGAAGACTGGATGCGGCGGCGGAATCTGTCGGCCGGTCAGGTGGCGTTCGAGGACGACGATCCCTACAGCGCGCGCTATGCCCGCCTCGGCGTCGACGAGACGGCGGGGACGATCCTTCATTACTGGTTCGGCTATTCGCTGGAGCGGCCGGCTGCGCTGAAGGACAGGATGACGCTGTGGTTCGGTGGCGGGTTTGATCTCGACCGGATCATCGCGCACAGGTTTTCGGAGATCGTGGCGAAGCTGGCTTCGGGCGAGGCGCATCGCTGGGCAGCGCAAGGACCGCAGGAGCGGCTGGCGGCGGTGATCGCGCTGGATCAGTTCTCGCGCAATATCTTCCGGGGCACGCCGGCGGCGTTCGAGAACGATGCACTGGCGCTTAGGCTGTGCAAGGACGCGATCGTGGCGGGCGAAGACATGCAGTTGAAACCGCTGGAGCGGTGGTTTCTCTACATGCCGCTGGAGCATTCGGAATCATCAAGCGACCAGCGGCGCAGCGTGGAGAAGTTCACCGAGCTGCTGGATGTGGGCGGGCCGGAGCTGCGCGAGGATCTGCTGACGGCGCTGGATTTTGCCAAGCGTCATGCGGCAGTGATCAAGAAGTTCGGCCGCTTCCCGCATCGCAATGCGATCCTGGGGCGGACATCGACCAGCGCCGAGAAGGCCTTCATGGCGAAGATGCCGGGCGGATTCTAGAACGCAGAGCCTCCGCCGAACGCGCCAATGATTGAGACGACAGCCAGCATTGCAGAAGCGGCTGTTATGGCCAGCCAAACCGTGAAGCGCTTGATCGTCATGGGTGGTTGATTCCTTAAGGATCAACACTAGTCGTGACGGCGGGCGAGTTCCCTATCCCATGAATGATTGCGACAGGGTCGCGATCAGGCCTTGCCGATGAGCTTGAGCCATTCGTCTTCGGTGAGGACTTTGACGCCGTGCTTTTCGGCGTCGGCAAGTTTGGAGCCTGCACCGGGACCGGCGATGACGAGGTCTGTCTTCTTCGAGACGGAGCTGGAGACCTTCGCGCCGAGGGAGATGGCCTGCTCCTTCGCTTCGTCGCGCGTCATTTTTTCCAGCGTGCCGGTGAACACGACAGTCTTGCCCGCAACTTCGCTGTTGGAGGTGTCGGCGCGCTTGTAGGGCGTGATCTCGACATTCTGTGTGAGCGCGCTCACGACCTCACGGTTGTGTTTCTCGGCGAAGAAATCGACCAGCGCCTCGGCGGCGACCGTGCCGAAGCCATTGATGGCGGCGAGCGCGACGAGGTCTTCGCCGGGGCCGCCTTTGGCTGCGGACTGGATCTGCGCGCGGAAGGTTGCCCAGTCGGCGTATTCTGCTGCGATGGCGGCCTTGGCGTTTTTGTTCAGGCCCCCGATCTGGATCGCATTCTCCAGCGTGTCATCAGCGGAGACCGGCTGCTCTGCAGGCAGCTCTCCTGCGGCGGCGATAAGCTTGTCGCGCGCGCCGGGGCCGACGCCTTCGACATTTTCGAGGCGGCGGTAGGCGTCGTTCGGGCGCTGGGCCGCGGCGTTGGCGGCGGTTTCCTGCAGCGCCTCGAACGTGCCGAAATGGCGGGCCAGCAGCAGCGCGTTGGTTTCGCCGATGTGGCGGATGCCGAGGGCGTTGATGAAGCGGTCGAGCGGCTGTACGCGCGCCTTGTCGATGGCGTCGCGGAGTTTCGCAGCGGATGTTTCGCCGTAACCCTCCCACTCTTCGAGCGGCGGCCTTCCGGATTTCGCTATCTGTTCGTCGAGCATGAAGATGTGCTGGGGCGCCGTGATGACGCCGGCCTCGAAGAATTCCTCGATCTGTTTCGCGCCTAGGCCTTCGATATCGAATGCGCGGCGGGCGACGAAGTATTTCAGGCGCTCGATCGCCTGCGCGGGACAGATGAGGCCGCCTGTGCAGCGGCGATCGACGTCTTCCTCGCCCTCGCCCGAACCGCGCACGGCTTCGGAGCCGCAGAACGGACAGGTGTGCGGGAATTTGAAAGGCTTGGCGTCTTTCGGACGCTTCTCGTCGACCACGCGGACGATCTGCGGGATGACGTCGCCTGCGCGCTGGACGACGACCCAGTCGTTCAGCATCACGCCGAGGCGGGCGATCTCGTCTTCATTGTGCAGCGTGGCGTTGGAGACGACGACGCCTCCGACATTGATCGGAGCGAGGCGTGCGACGGGCGCCAGCTTGCCGGTGCGGCCAACCTGGATATCGATGCCGAGGAGTTGGGTAATTGCCTGCTGGGCGGGGAATTTGTGGGCGGCGGCCCAACGCGGGCTGCGCGAGACAAAACCGAGGCGTTCCTGCCAGTCGAGGCGGTCGACCTTATAGACGACGCCGTCGATGTCGTAGCCGAGCCCGGCGCGGCGGGCTTCGATGTCGTGGTAGATTTTCAGGAGGCCTTCGGCGTCGGTGGCGCGCTTCATGTCCGGGTTGACCGGCAGGCCCCACGATTTGAATTTCTCGACCGCTTCGGTCTGCGTCTTCGCGAACTCTTCCGAGACGAAGCCCCAGGTGTAGGCGAAGAGTTTCAGCGGACGGGCGCGGGTGATCTCGGGGTCTTTCTGGCGCAGGCTGCCGGCGGCGAAGTTACGCGGGTTGGCGGGAACCTTGCGGCCGGCTTCGGCCTCGATCTTCTGCAGGCGTTCGAAGTCCGACATCAGGATGTAGATCTCGCCGCGCACTTCGATGCGGGCGGGATGGCCCTTCCCCTTCAGTTTTTCGGGCACGTCCGCAATGGTGCGGACATTGGCGGTTACGTCTTCGCCCACGGCGCCGTCGCCGCGCGTGGCCGCGCGAACGAGAACGCCATCCTCATAGAGCAGCGAAATCGACAGGCCGTCGATCTTGGGCTCCGCCGTCATCGCGACTTCCTCGTCGGCCTTGAGATTGAGGAAGCGGCGGATGCGCGTGATCAGGTCGACCACGTCTTCATCCGCGAAGAGGTTGTCGAGCGACAGCATCGGCTTGAGGTGGGTGATCTTGCCGAAGCCGCCCGTGGGCGCGACGCCGACTTTCTGGCTTGGACTGCCAGCGTGTTTCATATCCGGGAATTTTTCCTCGATCGTGTTGAGGCGATTGCGGAGGGCGTCGTAGTCAGCATCCGTGAGGTCCGGCGCGTCGTCCTGGTAATAGGCGGCGTCAGCTGCGCTGATCGCTTCGGCGAGTTTTTTCAGCTCGGCCTTGGCGGCGGCTTTGGTGAGTTTGTCGACGGGTGTTTCAGCGGATTTCTTGGCCATGCCGGGTGTATAAGCGGATGGCGCGAGCGTGTGGAGGGGTAGCTCTTCCCCCGTTAAACGGGGGAAGTACGGCGAAGCCGGGATGGGGGCCAGTTACAAGGGCGGTGCTTGCTGCTCTGGTTCCCGGCTTTCGCCGGGATGAGCGGAACAATGAATGGGGGCTCCCTTTAGACTCGCCCCCATCGTCTCGGCGCTTCGCGCCGATCCACTTCCCCCGTTTCACGGGGGAAGAGCTACGCCCCCGCCAGCAGCCTGCCGGCTGCCGCGCGG
>JAUYSA010000384.1 GCA_030696545.1 Hyphomonadaceae bacterium | reverse complement strand
GCCAGTTATAGACCGTGCCGACGCTGACCATCGCCGGATCCCGGCAGATCTCCTGCAGCCCCTCCCCGCGCATCAGCCGCTTGCAGATCGCCTCGGCCACCTGAACTGAAAACCCGCTCGGCCGCCCGGTGATCTTGAGGTTCTTCACGCCCTTGCGCGCCTTGGCCGCCGTCGCCCGAGCCCGCGCTGTCCGCCCCGCCTGGTTCTGCCGCGCGAGGTTGCGGATCAGGACAAAGGCCTCGCCGAAGTCCTCATACCGCGCCGCCCAGCGATAGACCGTCGCCGCCGTCGGCATCCCCGCCGTCCGACAGATCGCGGCCAGGCTCTCGCCATCGGCCATCCGCTGCAGGATCGCGTGCGCCAGCTCGATATCGAACCCGCAGCGAAAGTCCGGCTGCGTGCCGGGCGTGGCGGCGGTGTAGGAGGCGAGCGCCATTGTGACTCTGTCCCACTTGAGTGCCCTTGAAGACAAATTGGGAACAACCGCCGCCCTCGCAAGTCCCGGCACGCCGGTGCTAGGCGGTTGCGGCGTTCAAAACACGCCGTGCTGAGCAATATGGTTGGAAAGGGCCCGCTGCCATCACACGCTTCGGTTCGGTCGGCGGACATGGCCGTAGGGGGCAGATTGTGTGGCCTACTGCCCAAGCGATACTCAGGACCACTCTTTTAAGAAATGGCTGGAACTATTCGCCATTGACGCGATTCAGATGTTCACTAAATGTACCGCGTGGAGCGAAGATTGGATACAACCAACAAGACCTACCGGCCCTTCGCCCGTCCTCATTGTCGGCACTGCGAGCGGGTCTGGACTCCCAGAAATGGCAAATCCGCGACCGTGCATTACTGCGACCTCTGCTCCGCGGATCGTCGGGCGATTGCTGGAGCAGTTTTCCAGACGAGGCCAATAACCGCCGCCGACCGAACACAAACGCACCTCCTACCGCGACGCATGAGGAAGGGTGCTTAAGCTTGCTTCGCGAAGAAGTGTTCTAAGCCCTTAACCGCTGTCGCTCGATTGACTGCTCCTCCGGAGCCATCAAGCGTAGTTTTACGACCCGCTCCGACCGGCTCGCTCCAGGCGTTCCACTCATGCTTCGAACCATTGCGCTTCCAGACCACGTGCTGCATTCGCCTTTTGAATGGGCGCTCCCATCGCACTTCGTTGGGCGTGACCTCGCAAGCCCAAGCTCCTTCAGCAGGTAATCCGCTCAGAGCAGCGAAAAGGTCGGTAGCGGTAGGTATACGGTCGGCAGGGTCGTCGCGCAGAGCGCGCCGAATCAGTCTGCGCCAGCGCTCGGGTACGTGCGGAAGCCACTTGAGCTTCTTGGCAAAGCCTCCTTCCGGAATTTTGTCCTTCGGCGGCGGGGCCTCTTCGTACCATGCTTTGCCATGGAGGAGCCGATACAGCGTCATGGCGACAGCCCAGATGTCCGACTTGGCACTCGTCAGCCCCCCGCCATGAACCTCAGGCGGGAGATGATCCAAGTAGCCAGCGCCAGAGGCGTAGCCATAGACAAGATTGTCGGTGACGAGGCCAAAGTCGCCCAACTTATAGACGCCGTCATTCGAAACGAGGATGTTTCCGGGCTTAATGTCTCGGTGAAGCATCCCCCGTCCGTGTAGACATTGAAGACCCTGGCTTAGCGCTGTCGCGACCCTTAGAACTTCATTGGTTGGCATGGGGCCAGCATCGAATGGTGCCTGCAGCGACCCTCCCCCACAACACTCCATCACATAGAGCACGGCGTTCCCATTGGCGTGCTCAAGCAGATGATGAACTGGCACGACGTTCCGGTGCTCGGCCTTCTTAAGGTTCTGCGCTTCCTTCAGAAGAGCATCCTTTCGATAGGCCCATTCAGCAGGCGTCTCGGGGTCTGGCCTGTCCTTTACAAGCACCTTGATGGCAACTTGCCCATGAACTGGGTCGGTAGCTTCAAAGACCTCGCCGAAAGCCCCCGCACCGATAAAGGTACCCAGGGTAAGGCTTGAAGTGAGCACGATCACTTGCCCCTTTGAGCGAGCAAGATGAGGGCAGCATCACGGCTCCCCCCACGAAGTGTCACCCCAGAGATACTTTTGGACCAGAAGGTCTCGTCCTTCAGGTAGGCATCGAACTTGCGTTCCCCAAACGTCTTGCTGATTTGCGCTTTATCCTGAAGTGACACTTGGGTAGCCGCAGCCGCGGCGGCCATCACAACGCCTCTCAGTTCCGCCGCGTTCAGGTGCGCCTTGCCAGCGCTTTGCGACACCGCGCTAGCTTTGATGACCGCCAGATCGATTTTGTTGGTTTTAATGTAGTCGAACACCTGGTGGTGCATCGTCTTGTAAGCTTCGGGTCGGGGCCCCTTCTGTAGCTTAAAGGTCTTGTCGAAATTGATGACGAGCGGTTTGCCGACCTCCACGGTCGCGTCCACCAATGTCAGCTGCTCGCCACTTACGGCTATGCCAACCCATCTCTCCAATTTACATCCCCTCATGCAAGCTCGCGGCACGGTAGAGGTCGTTTAGCCTGAAAACAACTGGTCGCTGTGGTGCCGGTCTCACTCGAGGCGCGTCCACTTCTCTGGGGCGGGCTGATGTCCTGTATTGTCGCTTATCGCCACCCTCCCCCTCAACGTTTGCTTAACCCCGCCGACGTCCTGTATCCCTCGTTGGAACAGATGACGAACGCGCCGATTCCCATGCACGCCCCTCTCCGCATCCTCGGCCTCGATCCGGGCCTTCGCAAAACCGGCTGGGGGGTGATCTCAGTCGAGGGCTCGCGGCTGGTCCATGTGGCGCACGGGGTGATCGCGCCCAAGGACAGCCTGCCATTCGCCGAGCGGCTGCTGGTGCTGTTCGAGGCGATCAGCGAGGTCGTCGCCCTGCACGCCCCGCACGAGGCGGCGGTC
>JAUYSA010000368.1 GCA_030696545.1 Hyphomonadaceae bacterium | reverse complement strand
CAGCTTCACCATCAGTCGCACCTGACATTGATAATTCTGCAGGACGTGCGCGGGCGTCGCATGGAACTGCTTCATCATCATCGCTGTGTCACGGGCGACAAATACGCGGTCCCATGGAACCTTCACGTCGTCGAAATAAATGACCGCATCATTCTCATCGAAGCGACTGGCGAGCGGATTGTCGTAGATGCTCGGCGATGCTGCTTCATAGGATTTGCGCGACAGTATTTTCAGCCCCGACGTGTTCATCGGCACGGCCAGCGAAACTGCATATTTTTCGTCGCCAGGACCAAGCGGCTGGATGCAGCTCACGAAAACCTCGTTCGCCATGATTCCGCTGGTCGCGAGCATCTTGGCCCCGCGCAGAGTGAGGCCGTTGCTGTCCTCGTCGACGATGGCCCAGCTCGGGATTGAGGTCAGCCGCGAGGCGGTGCGCTGCTGGGTGATTAAGGTCGGCCCGTTGATCGCGAACAATCTGCGTCACTGGCGCCAACGGGCAGGTGGCGCCTGGACGAGATGGTGGCGAAGATCGGCGATCGGCGATCGGCGGATGCACCTCTGGCGTGCCGTCGACGACGAGGGCGAGGTGCTTGGGGTGCTGGTGCAGAAGCGGCGTCACAAAGACGCTGCGCGGAAATTGCATCGGAAACTTCTCAAGAACCAGGGGATCCACCCCGAGACGATCACGACGGACAAGCTGGCGTCGTATCGTGCGGCAGCCGGTCAGCTGGGCCTTACCAGCCGCCACCGGCCTGGTGGTATTCGCGGAAACAACCGCGCCGAAAACTCACATCTGGTCATCCGACGACGGGAGCGAAAGCAGCAAAAGTTCAAGTCGCAAGGGTCCGCCTAGAGGTTCCTCTCCAGCCACGCCGCCGTCTACAACACGTTCAATCTTCAGCCCCACCTGATCCGCCGATCACCCTTCGCCAGTTCCGAGCGGAGGCGCATCGGACGTGGGTGGCGGCGACCGCGGCCGCCTGACCAACCGGTCGGAGAGGGCATTTCTGCGGACCGGCGGACTTAACGTGTCAGTTCCCGCGCGTTGGTGCACAGGACCTTCCAGGGCGCTGCCAAGGCAAACGCAAGGGTCATCGTTTTCAGATTTTGTTAGGCGGAGCGAAGCCTGACTCGAACGATCTGGGCTGACAATACCCATATGAGGGCTACAGCCAGCCTGCCTAACCGCCAACGAGTTTGGGCTGACAGGGCCCCCGCCAGAGGTGATGCATCTCGCCGTTGACGTGGAGCGTAGCTAGGAAACGCTACGCCATGGCGCCGCCGCTTCAGCCGCTTGGTCGGCCGTCGCCCCCAATTGGGCTGGCGGAGCCGGGACGACCCTTGACCCTCGCCTAGGCTGAGGTGTTTGCTTGCGCTTCGTGCAGAACAACCACGCTTCGTGGCCGCCACACTGATGGCCGGGGTGGACCGAAAACGAACCGGCGACCGATACGGACTACAAACGCCATCGGCGATCCGACGAATTGCACTTGCCAGCGGAAACCTAGCTTCGCGATACGATGGCGTAAGGCGGACGAAATGCAACCATGACCCCAGCCGCCGAGCCGCCGGCGTCGAGCCTGAATCCGCTGGCGGTTCCGATGTTGGCTGCAGCGTATTTCATGTTGGGCGTCGTCGTGTACTCGCCCATCGGCTTAGTTGGCCAAATGTCGGCAGATCTGGACGTGTCCGAAGGATCGATCGCATTCCTCCTTTCGGCGCTGGCCTATACCTATGCTGTGGCGGCGCCGCTGCTGCAGATCGCAATCGGAGACTGGGACCGACGCCGGCTTCTGGTTCTGGGCCTTACGGTCATGGCCATCGGACTGTTGCTCAGCGCGATCGCGCCCACGTATCCACTGGTGGTCGTCGCCCGTATGGTGATGGCTCTCGGCGCATCACTGATAGGCCCCATGGTGAGCGCGGCCGCCGCCAGCATTGTGCCGCCCGAGCGCGCCGGACGCGCCATCGGCATTGTGCTGCTCGGCATCTCCATCTCCAGCGTGCTCGGTGTCCCGGTGGCGAGCTTTCTGGGTGGACTCTACGGCTGGCGGTTCGCGATGGTTTGCATGGCGGTCGCCTGCGGAGTGATCATCGTGGGACTGCGCGCGACGGTTCCCATCGGCTCGCGCGGGGTCCGTACGACGCCGGCGGCGCTGCGGGAAATTGCGGGAGACGCTGTGATCGCCCCGGCCCTGCTGGTCACTTTCTTCCAGACCGCCGCACAGTTGGCGACGTTCTCCCTGATCGCGGTTTATCTGAACGACGTGTTCGGCGTGGGCGAGACCCATCTGCCTGCGGCTCTCGTGGCGCTGGGTCTGGCTAGCGTCGGCGGTTCGGCGATCGCCGCCCAGCGCTTAGGGCGTACGTCGCACGATCGGCTCCTGGTCGCGGCGTTTACGGGTGTCGCGGTGATGCTGATCCTCGTGCAAATGCCGTTTAAGGGTTGGCCCGCCTTGCTGGTGCTCGGCCTTTGGTCGGTGGCAAGCGGTATGGGGGTCGCCCCGCAGTCCGCGCGACTGGTGGCGTTGGCCGGTGATGCGCGCAACATGGTGCTGACCCTCAACGCCGCCCTGCTGCAGGCGGGCGTCGCTTCCGGCGCTGCGCTGGCCGGCGTCGTCCACGACCGCGTCGGCGTCTCCCGTCTACCGTTGGCTTCGCTGGTGCTGATGCTGATGGCGGCTGGGATCTACGCTTTGTCGCGCGTGCAGGAGAAGCGGCGCGGCGCGCACATATAGCCGGCGCAGCAAGCTGGAGCACTGGGGCTTTTGGGACGCTTGGTTCATTTGGACCGCTCTGGTCGAGACGCCAGCGCCAGGGCCTGTGTTCGCGCAGGCGAAGCGAATACCAGCCCAGACCAATTCCTCAGAACCTGTCAGCACTGATCACGGCCTATCGGCGCGATTATTTAAGGTAAGTCTGCGAGATAGCGCTGATTTCACCCCCGCGGCGAGGTGTAAGCGGGCGATGCAAGCGGCGACTTTGAAGGTCGCAGTTCCAGAGGTCGGCGTTGCCTACTTGAGATGCCGGCACAGCCCTCGCGCTGCGTAGCTCTGACTCTGACCCATGGGGCAGGAGCGGGGAGGTGCTGTCAGTCTAACGCGTGCGCGATGGTCGGGTCTTTTCGGACATATCGCGGGCACGCCTAGCGGCGGGGCGGCCGTTGCGGCCACCCCGTAGCAGAGGTCACGCGTCGCAGGTGCGGTCTAATCGCTCTAGCGCTTCGCGAATGTCTGAGAGCGGGACGGGCTCGGGCGTCCCGAGCAGCCAACGAAGCGAAGGTTCGTCCTGCACAGCTGAGGCGTCTGAAGCCCAGGAGGCGAGGATCGCGCGCTTTTGCGCTCCGTTGAGAAGGGGGTCTTTCAAGACCTCACGCGGATGTCCAAATCCGACCGCGGGTCGTAACCATCGCTCTAAAGCTGCGCCGAGACCTTGGTTTTCAATAAGCTGCTCTGATGTCGCCAAACGCATGGCGGGGCCTCCAGATCAATCCTTTCTCCAACCCTCAGCCCGTGCTGAGGGGCTCGTAGGAATCTGCGCCGCCACCCAAGTTTTTCAAGCCCCCACGGATGACGTTAATGCGGTTTGCTGAGCCGAACTTCGCGGCAAACCCGGTCGAGTTGGTGCTGTCAGGCTGGCGCTAACAGGTCTCCAGTTTGGTCCTGAGGATGCGGCCCGGTCTATAATGCCTTCAATACGCAGCCCACCTGATCCGCCGACGCACCCTCCGGCAGTTCCGACCGCAGCCCAACAGACGTGTGCGGCGGCAACCGCGGCCGCATGACGAAACGGGCCGGGCAGGGGATCTTGCGATCCCGGCGGGGCAACCTGACAAGACCGGTTCATCGGCGATCAGGCGTCGAGAGGCGTTAGCGCCGGGCGTCACGCCGAAAAGCTCTGGGGCTGCCTCCCGCACGAAGCAGAAACGCGCGCCGCAGTTGCTGGGCGTTCAACCCTACCTGCGCCGCCACTGCGTCAATAGCCAAGTCGGTGGTCGCGAGCAGGCGACTGGCGGTTTCGACGCGCTTGGCGCTGACGAATTGCCCAGGAGAAATGCCTGTTGTGATCTTGAATGCGCGACTGAAATGGAAACGACTGAGGCCCGCCACGCCGGCGAGGTCGTCGAGCGCGATGGGGTCGGCTAGATGGGCGTCGATATAGTCCCTCACTTGGCCAACCTGCCTGTCGGACAGCTTGCCCGACGAAGGCCTGATGGCCAATCCGAGAACCTCCACGCCCGCCACAAGGCAGAGGCCTTCGATGTAAAGCCGGTCTCCGGAATCTCGGAGCAACGCCGAGCGTAGCTTCAGCAAAGTAGACTGCAACCGGGCGTCACGGCCGTAGATCAGCGGGCCCGGCGTGGCCTCGACGAAACGCCCCGCCAATTCGTCTTTCAGTAGGGCAGGGTCGAAATGCAGGGCGACATACGTATTTCGACCCGCCTCCGGATGAGCCCAACCCGAGAGGCCGCAACCCTTTGGCACAAAGGTGATGGTCTCCCGCAAATCAGGAGTCTGGCTCCTGCCCTGTGTGTCGACCGTCATCTCGCCATCGCGCAGCCGGATGTCGTGCAAGGCCAGGTAATGAAGTTCGCCGGCGTGGCTGAACTCGTACGGCGTGTCGGCTGGAATCCGCACGTGTTCGACAGAGCACCCTCGCCAGCTGGCGC
>JAUYSA010000349.1 GCA_030696545.1 Hyphomonadaceae bacterium | reverse complement strand
GTAATCCAGGCCGCGCTGGCGGCGCTGGACAACTGGGTCGACACCGGCCGCGCGTCCGCCAGCACGCCGCCGATTGTCCTCGCCAGCGCCAGCGCCAATCCGGTCGCCGAGCGCGACGCTCATGGCATCGCGCTCGGTGGTGTTCGCACGCCGTGGACCGACGTTCCGACGGTTCGTCTGACGGCCCTAAGCGATTCCAAATCGTTCCTCGGCGCGATCTCTGGCTCGGGCGTACCGTTCACCAAGGCCGAACTTGGCGCGCTCTATCCTGGCGGCAAGGCCGAGTACTTGCGCCGCTTCACCGCTTCGCTTGATGCCGCCATCAAGGCCGGGCACGTATTGCATGACGATCGTCAGGAGATCCTGGAAATCGCCGACATCAACTTCGACGCCGCGCCCTAGACAGCCAAGCTTGGCTGAGCATCGCAGCGCTGGTTCGTGGATGCGCGCCAGCGCTTCGTCAGCATCGGCGACGGCGCTCGGCGGTAAGACCATCTACGGCGACCTCAAGTAAAAGCATGCATCAGGGAAAGAACCGGTCCATGACTCGCCTCTTCGTCTCCGCCGCCGTCCTGGCCGCGGTCGCCTCATTCGGTCTCGCGGCCGACGCAGCCGCACCGGGCGCCGCTTCCTCGGCGGACATCGTCTTCGTCAACGGCAAGATCTTCACTGCGGATGCGAAAGATCGGCTGGTGCAGGGCTTCGCCTTGAAGGGCGAGCGCTTCGTAGCCGTGGGGAGCAATGCGGAGGTACGCCGCCATGTTGGCCCTGGCACCCGGGTCGTGGATCTCAAGGGCGGCTTCGTCTCGCCCGGCCTGACCGACGACCACTTCCACAACGAGGGCGGCGGCGACGCGGTGGACCTCAGCCACGCTCGAACCCTTGCTGAAGTGCTGATGATCATCGGCAACGCGGCGGCGACGGCGCCCGCGGGCGCGGTGATCACCACCAACGGCGATTGGCACGAGGCGCAGCTGCAGGAGCAGCGGCTGCCGACCGCTAAGGATCTGGAGACCGTCGCGCCCGACAAACCCGTCGTGGTGATCCGCGGCGGCCACTCGGCGATCCTGAATACGGCCGCGCTCAAGAAGTGGAACATCAGCAAGGACACTCCCGTCCCCGCCGGCGGCGCCATTTCCCGTGACGAGAAGGGGGAGCTGACCGGGGAGCTGATCGACAACGCCAAGGCGCTGATCAGCCTGCCGCGTCCCAAGCCTGTCTCGATGGAAGACATCATGGCCACCCAGAAGGCCCTTGCACCCTATGGGATGACTGCGGTGCGCGTTCCCGGCGCTTACAAGGGCGACTTGGTGCAGGCCTACAAGCTGATTCGACAGGCCCAGACTGAGGGTAAGCTCACTCTACGCTGGACACTCTACATGGCAGGCTTCGGCTTCCGGTCGGTCGAAGAGGTCCACAAGACTGTCCCCTCTTGGGGGCTGCGCCAGGGCGAGGGCGACGACTGGGTCAAGGTCGATGGCGTGAAACTGGCTATCGACGGCGGCTTCGAGGGGGGACACATGTCCAAGCCCTATAGGGAGCCCTACGGCCAGGGCGGGACCTTCTTCGGGGTCACGACAGTCCCCCCGGCCGCCTACACTGCCGTTGTGACCGAGCTCAATCGAATGGGCTGGCATGTGACCACCCATGCGGTGGGCGACGCCGCGGTCGACCAGGTGCTCGACGCCTACGAGGCCGCTGACAAGGAGCAGTCGATCAAGGGTAAGCGCTGGGCCGTCGAGCATGCGTTCGTGACGCGGCCCGAGCAGCTCGCGCGGCTGAAGAGACTCGACATCGCCGTGTCCGCTCAGGACCACCTCTACTTGGCGGCGCCGGTGCTCAAGAAATACTGGGGCTGGGAGGTCGCCAGCGAAGTCACGCCGATCAAGACCTATCTGGACGCCGGCCTGCTGGTCGCCGGCGGGACCGACGCGCCCGTCATTCCATTCAATCCGTTCTGGAATCTGTACCACATGGCCAGTCGAGACACTATTTCCGACGGCGTGTACGGCGCGGATCAGAAGATCGTGTCGCGGGCGCTACTCCTGCGGCTCGTCACCATCAACTACGCCCGGCTGATCGGCGAGGAGAAGGTGCGGGGATCGATCGAGCCCGGCAAGCTCGCTGATTTCGCGGTGCTGAACCGGGACTTCTTCAAAGTCGCCCCGACCCAGATTCGCGACATGAAGGCGCTGTCCACCTGGGTCGGCGGCAAAGAGGTCTATCACGATCCCGCCGCCCCCTTCCGGCCGTAGATCCATATCCACAGCTAGCTGCCCGCTCCAATGGGCAGCCAAATCGGCAAGGTTTCATGCAGCTGAACGTCGCGCAAATCATCGATCGTTCCCCCGTGGGCGCGGCGTTCATCGCCGAGCGGACGATCGTCAACGTCCAGCTCACCTATGCCCAGGGTCGGTGGAGCGTTCAGGCGTTCGGCGCCAACATCTTCGACAAGCTCTATGTCGCCGGTGTGCAGGGTACGGCGTTCCTCCATGGGGCGCCCAGGCAGTACGGCGTGCGCATTTCGCGCGACTTCTGATCCGGAGGCAAAGTGATGCAGCAGGCTTCCCGTCCGGCCCTTGCGGCCATCTTGATCGCCTTCGTGCTGGCGATGGCGTTGGGCGGGGCGCCAACCCCCGCCCAGGCCGCCAGGGGTCCGCTCGTGGCCACCATCCAGGGACCTGTCGAGGGCAAGGTCGTAAACAGCCAGGCTCAGTTCTTCGGGATCCCTTACGGGGAGCCCCCGGTCGGAGACCTGCGCTGGCGCCCGCCGCAACCCGCCGCCCGATGGACCGAACCGCTTCGGGCGACCGCGTTTGGAAAGAGCTGTCCGCAGCTAATGGGGCCCGGTCCCATGGATGCAAGGCATGACGAGTCTTGCCTGTTCCTCAACGTTTTTACGCCCGCGGCGACCGTCAACGGCAAGGCCAGGCTTCCAGTCATGGTCTGGATTTACGGGGGTGGCCTCGAGGCTGGTGAGACCAACAACTACGACGGCGCCAAACTCGCCCGTCAGGGCGTCGTGGTGGTCACCCTCAACTATCGGCTCGGCGTCCTCGGCTTCTTCTCTCACCCGAACATCGATCGCGAGGGGCACGCCTTCGCCAACTACGGGCTGATGGATCAGCAACTCGCTCTGAAGTGGGTGCGGGACAATATCGCGGCCTTCGGGGGGGATCCCGGCAACGTCACCATCTTCGGGGAGTCGGCAGGCGGGGGTAGCGTGTTCGCTCAGCTCGCCTCTCCCATGGCGGCAGGGCTGTTCCACAAGGCAATCGTCCAGAGCGGGAGCTATGTTGCGGTGCAGAGCACCGAGGTCACCCCCATCGAGCAAGCCCAGACCATGGGTCGGTATTTCTCGATGGCCGCCGGTTGCCAGGATCTGTCTCCCGCCTGCCTGCGGAAGGTGCCGGTCCAGAAGCTCCTCCAGTTACAACCTGCTTATGAAGCAAGCTTCATCGTGGACGGCGAGCTCATCCCGATGCGCTTCTCCGAGGCCTTCGCCACCGGGCGGTTCTCTCGCGTGCCGGTGCTGAACGGCGCCAATCTCGACGAGTGGCGATTGATGGTGGCGATGGTCGAGCGAAGCTCGGGTCAGAAGGTAACGCCCGAGAGTTACGCGGAAGCCTTGAGGGCGAACTTCTCGCCCACCGATCGTCCCTACCAGCTCATCGCCGCCACGCCGTCGGAGGTCGCGACCAAATATCCGCTGCAGAAGTATGACAGCGCGCCCGAGGCGCTCGCGGCGGCGGAGGGTGACGCGTTTATGTCGTGTCCCGCCCTGAAGATGAACAGCTGGCTGTCGCGCTACGTGCCCACCTATGCTTATGAGTTCACCTATCGCGATGCGCCGACGACGTACTTGCCACCGGCAAGCTTTCCCTACGGTGCGACGCATACCGCAGAACTGCAATTCCTGTTCCCGAACATCCGATGGAGATCGGATGCGACGATCCATCCCTTGAATGGGAGGGAACAGGCGCTTTCCGACCGGATGGTGGAATACTGGACCACGTTCGCCAAGGCGGGCGTCCCGACCACGAGCGACACTTCCGTTGTCTCCTGGCCTCGGTTCACCGTCGGCGACCCTCGGATGATGAAACTCGATCTCGCGGCCTCGGTCGACGACAGGTTCTCGGAACGTCATCAATGCCAGTTCTGGGGGGAAGCCTCGCTCTACTGATAACGGGTACTGACAACTTAACTGAGCCGAGATCCCACGATCCACCGTTCGCCTCCCAAACCGGCCTCGGGGCCCAATAATGGAGACGTTTTACCGTTAGCCCGCCAGCACCGACGCCAACCAATTCTACGCGCTTTATTTTTAGATATTTTATGTATCAATTAAAAATTGAGGGTCAGTACCCTCTGACGTGCCGACTTCTCGTACGTTTCGCGAGGTGCGGAGTCGGCTCGAAACCTGTAGGATTAAATCTAAGCGGGCTATTGGCCGTGAGATCGGGAATGTTTCGAATGGCCAAGTCGGCGTTGGTTCAATTGGATGCAGAGACGAAAGTTCTGGAGGCGCCCCACGACCACAAGGACGAGCTTCGCCTCTGGCTCCGGCTGATGACCTGCAACAACCTTATCGAGGCGGAGATTCGTTCACGCCTGCGGGAGCGGTTTGCGACCACGCTGCCGCGATTCGATCTGCTGGCGCAGTTGGCCCGCGCGCCGGACGGGATGCTACTTGGTGAGCTGTCTCAGCGGATGATGGTGTCGGCCGGAAACATCACCGGCCTCGTGGACCGCCTAGTGGATTCGGGGCAACTGCATCGCGTGCCCCTGCCGACGGACCGGCGCGCTCAGGTGGTGAAGCTTACACCGGCCGGCCGTCGTGAGTTTCGCAAGATGGCCCAGGAGCACGAGAAGTGGATCGCGACTTTTTTCGAGGGGCTTTCGCCGGATGAGATCGAGGTGTTGCTGGCGGGTCTCTCCAAGCTGAAGTTGTCCGTCCGCGCCGTGGTCGCCGACCGCCGACCGCTGACCGCGCGGGGCTACCCCCGACCCCGCGGTCAAACGAGCGTGGTCCGATAGGCCAGTGGTTCCTAAAGAGGTTCACCGACTTCCGCGGCGCCGGCGCGCTGGAAACACCGATGAGGGCGCTGTCAGTCGAACCGCAACTCGTCTCCAGCTAAACGAAAATTCCCTACCTGCGGATCTCTTAGCTCGCGACCTCCGTCCACTCAGCCAAGGCGGCTGAGCGTCGCTTCGTCAAAGCTGACCAGGTGGGGTTCCTTGTTGAAGTTTCGCGCATCGCCCCACCGCATCCCCGCGAGTAGCACGCGCCCTCCCAGGCCCGTCGGCGCAACCTCAGGCGTAGTTCGCCAGCTTCAGGCCAGGCGCGTCCCAGCGAACCTTGGCGAGCCTGCCCGTGCTGGAAAGGGTCACCTAGGCGTCGCGCATGTCGGCGCCCCCGAAGCGGTCAGAGTTCGGCGCGCCGTTCACGAAGCGCCGCCCCGCTTGTTCTGAGGCGCCTTGCCGGCGGTGGGCGGAACTCGGCAGGCGAAGTTCGCCGCGTCGTTCGGGTCGCCCGAGCCCTTGTAGGAGGGCAT
>JAUYSA010000181.1 GCA_030696545.1 Hyphomonadaceae bacterium | reverse complement strand
CCCGCCCTCTGCTATGTGAATCCCCGCGCCGCGATCGATTTCATCCGCGACGCTTTCGGTTTCGAGCTGGACCTCCTGATCGAAGACGAAGCCGGCAATCTCGCCCACAGCCAGATGGCCTATGGCGATGGAAAGATCATGGTCGGCAATGAATGGAGCGCCGATCACAAGTCTCCGCAATCAATCGGGATGAAATGCACGCAGACCGTGCATATGCACCTGCAGGAAAGCATCGACGCGCATTGCGAAAAGGCGCGGAGGGCCGGCGCCGAAATCATCGCCGAATGCGAAACGCAATTCTATGGCGACCGCACCTATCGCGCCCGCGACCCCGAAGGCCACATCTGGACCTTCTCGCAAACCGTCGAAGCCATGACGCCCGAGGAGTGGGACAAGAAAACCGGCCTCAAGACCTGGAGCCGCGAGGCTTGAGCGCCCGCAAGAAACCAGAAGTCGATGAACTCTTCGCCGCGCTGGCTGATCCGGCGCGGCGCAAGGCCATCGAAATTCTCGGCGAACGCCCCCGCCGCGCCGGCGAACTGGCCGAACTGCTGGATATTCCAGCCCCGGCGATGAGCCGGCATCTGAAGGCGCTGAAATCTTCGGGCCTCGTCATCGAATCCCACCCGGAAATCGATGCCCGCGTCAGGGTCTATGCCCTGAACGGCCATCGTCTTTCTGAGCTCAAGGCATGGCTGGAGAAAGCCGAACAGCTATGGGCCGGCCAGCTCTCGTCATTCGCGGCTCACATCGCCCGGAAGAAGGAAGAAAAGCGAAGGAAGACATGACCTCCCGCGTCATCGTCTCGATCCGCGTGCCCTGCTCGCCTGTGCAAGCCTTCGAGGTCTTCACGGAAGAGATCGGCGAATGGTGGAGCCACAATGATCTGTTGAAGCTCACACCCCGAAGCCCCGGAAAACTCAGCTTCGAACCGCCCTCAAACATCACGCCGGGCCGGCTGGTCGAACAGCTTCCCAACGGAAAGACATTCGAGATCGGCCCGATCCGCGTCTGGTCTCCGGGCGAAAAGCTGGTCGTCGGCTGGCGTCAGGCCACATTCGGGCCGGATCACGCGACCGAGGTGGAAGTCCGCTTCGAACCCGTGGGCGATGATACGCGCGTCACAGTCGAGCATCGCGGCTGGGAAACCGTCCCGCAGGAACATGTGGCCCGCCACACCCTGCCTCTGCCTGTTTTCTACCAGTGGCAGGGCAATCAATGGCGCGCCGGGCTGGACCAGCTCCGCAGTATTATCGGCAAGATTGACTGATGCTGCCCCGCCAGCGTATCCGCGCTGGTCGCCCGAACCCGGAGCCTGACATGGCCACCGCCCCATCATCTAGCGCTCCCGGTTCGCGCCGGTTCGGGAAGAACGCGTTCTTCTTCATCATCGTGACCGTGTTCATCGACATGATGGCCTTCGCCGTCATCATGCCCTCAATGCCCGAACTGATGGCCGAACTGCTGAACGGCAAGGACGCGCTGCTCGGCGCAAAGACGCTGGCCGCCGCCGGAACAACTGGTCCGCTCCAAACGATGCTTTCAGATGCCTCGCCATGGGGCGGCTACATCACGGTCGTCTATGCGATCATGAATTTCCTGTCGGCGCCGATCCTTGGCGGCCTATCCGATCGCTTCGGTCGCCGTCCGATCCTGCTGATCTCGATCGGCACGCTGGCCATCGACTTCCTCATCATGGGCTTCGCCCATTCGATCTGGCTGCTCTTCCTCGGTCGCGTGCTTTCGGGAATTTCTGGCGCCACGCACTCGACTGCGGCTGCGTACATCGCCGATGTCACCGAACCGGCCGAACGCGGCAAGGCCTACGGCATGCTGGGCGCGGCCTTCGGCCTTGGCTTCATCCTGGGGCCGGCGATCGGCGGCTTCCTCGGTCAGTTCGATCCGCGCTTTCCATTCTTTGCTTCAGCAGCGCTGGCCGCTGCGAACTTCTGCTATGGCATGTTCGTCCTGCCGGAGTCTCTCGATCGCGAGCATCGCCGCAAGTTCAACTGGAAGCGCGCCAATGCCTTCGGCACGTTCGCCCATCTCGCCAAGGTGCCATATCTCGCCTGGTTCATGCTGGCGCTTGGCCTCTTCAACTTCGCTCACTGGGTCTATCCCACAACGTTCAGCTATTTTGGCGCCGTGCGCTACGGCTGGGACCCGGCCATGCTTGGCTGGTCGCTCGCAGCGGTCGGGATCGGATCGACCATTGTGCAGGGCGGCCTCGTCGGCATGATCATCAAGAAGTTTGGCGCGACAAATACCACCGTGTTCGGCTTCCTTGTGTGTGTCGTCACGTTCGCCGCTTACGCCGCCGCGACTGAAGGATGGATGGTGTTCCTGATCATCCCGTTCGGCGCATTCGTAGGCGTGCTCGGCCCCGCGATGAACCAGATCATGACGGTACGCACGCCCAAGAACGCGCAAGGCGAACTGCAGGGCGCCATCGCCAGCGTACAATCTCTGTCGAACATCTTTGCGCCGCTGGCGATGACGCAGACTTTCCATTATTTCACGTCCGCGAATGCGCCGGTCTATTTCCCCGGCGCGGCGTTCGCCCTCGCGTCGGTGTTCTGCGCGATCTCGCTGATCCCGCTGCTGCGAGGCTTGCGCATCGCGCCTAAAGTGGAGACGCAGCCTGCTGACCCGTTAGATGAAGCCGTGCCACAGGAAGCAGCAGAAGCCGGCGTGAAGCCCGGCGACGCCGCTGCGCAGACGGCCTGACATGGCGACACGCGAGCCCCGCCCCGCCCTGTTTCTTGACCGCGATGGCGTGATCAATGTCGATCGTAATTACATCTATCGCGTCGAGGATTTCGAGTGGGTCGAAGGCGCGGCTGATGTCATCAGGCGTTTCAACGACAAAGGCTGGTGGGTTTTCGTCGTCACCAACCAGTCTGGCATCGCGCGGGGCTATTACACCGAAGAGCAGATGCAGACCTTGCATGACTGGCTGAACAGCGAGCTTGAAAAGCGCGGCGCGAAGATCGACCAGATCTATCACTGCCCCTTCCACGAGGAGGGCACGATCCTGCGCTACACCAAGGATAGCTACGACCGGAAGCCAAAGCCCGGCATGTTGATCCGCGCGATGACCGACTTCCCCGTGATCAAGGAACGCTCATTCCTGATCGGCGACAAGCAGGCCGATCTCGAAGCGGCAAAGGCCGCAGGCGTGCGCGGCTTCCTGTTCTCCGGCGGCAATCTCTCGCAATTTGCCGACTGGGTGCTCGCCGATATGGGCGAGACCCGCTGATCAGCCCGGCGGCGTGGCAGGCGGCGTCGCGGGCTCAACCGGAGCCGTGGGCGCAGGGACCGCCGGCTCAACCGGAGCCGGAGCCGTCGGCTCTGACTGCGGCACAACAACTGGCGCAGGCGGCGTCACGCGCGGAGCGGTCGGAGCAACACTCGGCGCGGGCGTAGCTGGGGCTGGAGTTGCGGCAGGTGCGTTATACTGCACCGCGCCCTCAGGCGTCAGTACCGGCGTCGTGAGAGCCGTGCAGTTCTGCGCGCCACCGGGCACCTGCTGCGATTGCAGGTCGAGCGCGATGGTGTTGTCGAGATTGGGCTTCAGCTCGAACGCATCCTGGCTAGCGTAGATGTCGTACACGGCGCCGTCGGC
>JAUYSA010000209.1 GCA_030696545.1 Hyphomonadaceae bacterium | reverse complement strand
TATTCCCCCTTTGTTTATGGGATTTTTTTGCGTGTGAACCCAACCTGCGCGCGGCGACTAGCCGCCTTCAAGGCGTGGTCAGGTCTGTGAATTCCCACCCCAGGTCCGTAGATAAGGCCGGCTCCCATCGACAGGTATCGTGGCAGCCGGCCTCAGTCAGTACAGTCAGTTCACGCTATTCGCCATCCGGAACGTCGACGCCGGCGAATGTCGGTTTCTCAACCGGGTGCGGACGGCCAGCACGGTCCAGCGCGCGTGCGCCGCCCATGATGCCCATGAAGCCGTAATTGCCCTCGTGGCAGGCATACTCGTAGAGCGGCTCATTCGAAACGATCAGCGACATTTCCCCGCCCCAGGGCGAAGTGTAGAGCGACGGATCTTCAACCTTGAATTCGTAGAAGATCTCGTTGTCAGACCAACGCGTGTAACGCTCGGTCACGACGCCCTCCGGCGAGATGTAGGAGCGTTGCTTCGGGTGCGAGTTGACGGTCTGGACGACCAGCGTGTCGCCCTCATACCAGCCAACGGAATCGCCACCCCATTTCGGGATTTCCTTCGGCCCATGCTTGGCTTCGGCCGCCGATTTCACGATCGGGATCACGCGCACATCGTGGATCATCTCGGTGAGGATCATCACCGAGTTCGGCGACTGCACGATCTGGTACGTGTTGTTGTATAGGCCGTTGTTCATCACCGGGCCAGCGCTGCCGGTGAAGCTCATCAGGCAACGCTCAGGCAGGGGGCGCACTTCGTAATCGTCGAAGTTCGAGGAGCGGGTGTTCGCGGCGATGCCGGCCGCGCTGTACGGAATCTTGCCGTCGGCCGGGGTCGTGATCCACGACGAGCGGAATTCGCCTTTCACGCGCGCATAGCTCTTCCCGGGGTCCAGCCAGAAAGCGTTGTAACCGCGGTTGGCGTTGCCGTCCGACAGCAGTTCCTTGGACGATGCCTCGTCTAGCTTCGATGCGCCGGCTTCCTGGGCATAGACGCCGGTATAGATGTTGCGACGCACCATCGCAGCAGCTTCCTGCTCGCTCAGCACCAGCTTCGATGCGCCCGCCGGGCGTTGCATCGCTGTAAGCGAAATGTTGGTCCAGAAGCCCTGCAGGTCGGGCGCGCCCCAGCCCGTCTTGGGCTTGGTGTAGGCCGCGCCTTCCTTGGGCGCTGCGGCCGGAGCGGTGGTTTGCTGGGCGGCGGCCGCAGGTGCGGCGATGATCATGCCGGCAACCAGCAGGCTCGATAGAAGTCTCATGTCTGTCCTCCGTTTGGTGGCCGCTTTTTGCATCGGCTCGTGTTATGTACCGGCCCCCTCCGAATGCGTTGGGAGGGCCGGTTTCTCAATAAATGGCCGGTCGGTCTTATTCGCCGTCCGGAACATCCACGCCCGCGAAAATCGCTTTCTCGACAGGGTGCGGGCGGCCTTCCGCTTCAAGCTTGCGCGCGCCGGCGAGGATGCCCGGAAGGGCGTAATTGCCTTCATGGCAGGCATATTCGTAAAGCGGCTCCGCAGAGTGGTTCAGAGCCATCTCGCCGCCCCAGGCTTCCTTGTAGAGCTTCGAGTCCTCGACCTTGAATTCATAGAACAGCTGGCCGTCCGACCAGCGCGAATAGCGCTCCGTCACCTTCCCGCCCGGCGAGATGAACGAGCGCTGCTTGGGGTGCGAATTAACGGTTTCGACCACCAGCGTGTCGCCTTCATACCAGCCAACCGCATCGCCACCCCATTTCGGAATGCCCGATGGGCCGTGCTTGGCTTCAGCAGCCGATTTGACGATCGGGATCACGCGCACATCGTGGATCATCTCGGTCAGGATCATCACCGAATTGGGTGATTGCACGATCTGGTACGTGTTGTTGTACATCCCGTTGTTCATTACGGGGCCTGCGCCGCCGGTGAAGCTCATCAGGCAGCGCTCGGGCAGCGGCCGGGCTTCGTAGTCGTCGAAATTCCCGGAGCGCGTGTTCGCCGCGATGCCAGCCTCGCTGTAAGGGATACGCCCGTTGGCCGGGAAGGTGATCCAGGACGAACGATATTCGCCCTTCACCTTCGCATAGGCCTTGCCCGGATCCATCCAGAAGGTGTTGTAGCCGCGCGCGGGGTTCTTGTCGGCCAGCAGCTTGTCGGAGGATTCCTTGTCCACCTTCGATGCACCGGCTTCCTCGGCATAGGCGGCCGTATAGGTGTTCCGGCGGGTCAGGGACGCAGCTTCCTCCTCGCTCAGCACCAGCTTGGTGGTCAGCGGCGTGCGCTGCATCGAGGTGAACGACGTGTTGGTCCAGAAGCCCTGCAGGTCGGGCACGCCCCAGCTGGTCTTGGGCTTCGTGTAGGCCGCGCCTTCCTTGGAAGCTTCAGCGGGAGCGGTGGTTTGCTGGGCGGCTGCCGCAGGTGCGGCAATGATCATGCCCGCAAGCAAGAGCCTAGACATCAGTTTCATCGCGTTTCTCCGCATTTCAACCGTTTATCCACGGCTTCGCATCGCGCACTATGGCGCCGTCAACGGCGCCAGCCTACCGCTACGTAGCCTTCGGCCAAGCCGAACTCAGCTTTGTGAACTTGACCAACGCTTCGCTCACGCATTGCGGAGCAACGGCGAAAACCCGGCACAAGGTGTAACGCTCAGTTCGCCGGTTTGAACGCCAGCAGCACGTTGCCAGGCGTCTGGCCGAACATGCCATAGCCCGAATTGACCATCAGCAGCCCGTTGGCTGCGTAGATCGATGCGCTGTCGATCGACCCGCCCTTCGCGGGCACGCCGTTCAGCGTTTCATAGCTTTGCGCCGTGGCTTTCTTCCACAGCAGCGCGCCGGTGCCCGCGTCCACCGCATGCACCGTGCCGTCCAGCGTCGCCGCGATGATGACGCCGTCGATGACCGCAGGCGCGGCGGACATCGCCATGCTGCGCGGCGCCCGGCCATTGGCGGGCACGGTATCGCCCGCTGCCAGTTCGGGGTTGTACTGCCACTTGATCTTGCCGGTCTTGGCGTTGAGCGCGTAGAGGCCCGGCTTGATCTTGGGATCACCATCCCACTCGCCGGGAATGGCGACGCCAACAGTCGAAACCGGCGCATAGACCGTGTCCTTGTCGAACGCGATGCCCCAGTGAATGCCGCCGAGCGCGCTGCCCGTGCCTAGCGCCGTGCGCCACGCCACCTTGCCCGTGCCCGGCTCGAACGCCCACACGGAGCCCGACTTCTGGCCTGCATACAGCAGCTCCTTGCCGTCGCTGTGCGTGCCCAGGATCACGGAAGCGCCAAAGTCCACGTCGCGATAGACCGTTTCAGGCGACTTCACGCAGTTCAGCAATTCCGGCTTGGGATTCAACCCGCAGCCCGAATTGAAGATGTCCTTCGGCGTGGCGTGGAAGCTCCACTTCTCCGCGCCCGTCCTCAGGTCGATCGCGATGATGGCGTTGGTATTCTTGTGCGCCGGCGGGGAGTTGCTCTCGCCCGTGCCGAAATACACAAGGTTGCGCTTCTCATCGACCACAGGCGAATTCCAGATCGGCGCGCCGGATGGCCCCAGCAGAGGCTGCCCGTCGCCACGGTCGCGCTGCACGGTCGCCTCCGGCATCGTGTCGTAGCGCCATTGCTGGTCGCCCGATTTCGGATCAAGCGACAGCACATAGCCATGGTTGGTGCAGCACTGTTCCTCGTTCTTGGCGGCGAACAGGATCTCGAACTGCGCCACCGGAACAATCACGCGATCCTTCAGCACAGTCGGCACGCCCGTCGTCGTCGTGAACGAGTAGGAGCCAACGGCCTTGGTCCACAGCGCCTTGCCAGTCCGCGCATCCACGGCGTGAACCGTCGCGTCGAGCCCCGAAAACGCCAGCAAGGGCGTGCCGTCAGCCGTCACGCCATAACCAGGGCTGGACCGCAGCGGTGCATCGCCAGGCGCCTTGTAGATCCACTGGATGCAGGGTTTTGCAGGGTCGGAGACATCGAGCGCATACATCGAGCCGAGGTCCGGGATCGGCACAAAGATGTTCTTGCCCACCACGGCACCTTGCGACCGCATCGTCGTCGCGTCCGGGAAGCCAAGCGACCAAGCCAGGTCCATCTTCGAAAGCTGCGCCTTAGTCAGTCCCGCCTGTGATGCAGAAAGCGTGCGCGTGTTGTTGCGGTCGAACCCGAAATTCGTGATCGTGGCGGCGCCCGTGAGATCAACGGGCAGGCGCGCCGCATCGCACATCATCGGCTTGGTCCATGCATCCGACGTGACCTTGTTGCCGATCAGGTAGTTCACCACCTGCGCGCGCTGTTCGGCTGACAGGGCGCTGCCCTGTACCTTCATTTTTCCGCCGGTCAGCGAGTAGTTCAGGAATTGCAGGCTCATGCTTTTGAGCGTGTCCTTGGAGGGCGAGCGCGATACCTCAGGCTGGTCATGGCAGGCCGCGCAGAACGTCTTATAGACGCCCTCGCCAGGATGAACCGCGGTCGCAGCAACAGGTTGCGGCGTGGGCATTGGCGCCGGGGCAGGTTTCACCTCTGCCGCGTGAACTGGGGCCGGCGCCTCCACCACCGCCGGCGGCCCGCCCTGACAGGAAGCCAGCGCCAACGAAAAGGCGCTGATCAATGCAGCCGGCAGAATTCTCGGCATGTCCTGTTCCTCCAGACGTCCGCAGCCCTGAAGGCCGTCATTATGATGAGATTGCTGCAGGCGTATCCGCTTGCATAGGCAGACGCCAGCCGCTCGCTAGGATGTGTCGTGCCGAAACTGCGGCCACACTGGCTCGATCGTCGATCTCGCTGCGACCGCACAACATTCCCCAGCGACATTGTCGACGCGCCGCCAAAATTAGCGCTAATCCTGACGGCACAAGCGGGAGCGGGAACCATGACGCCAGACGAACCCCATGACGCAGTCGTCGTTGGCTCCGGCGCGGGCGGCGCAATGGCCGCCTGGGTGCTAACCAGGGCCGGCGCCACCGTGCTCATGCTGGAAGCGGGCAGGGATTACAGCCCCGATGAATCGCCCATGCTCAACATGGCGATGGACGCGCCCCTCCGCGGCGTCGGCACGCCAGACAAGGAGTTCGGCTTCTACGACGCCACCGTCGATGGCGGCTGGCAGATGCCCGGCGAGCCCTACACGATGGCCGAGGGCTCGGAGTTCATGTGGTGGCGCTCGCGTATGCTCGGCGGCCGCACCAATCACTGGGCGCGCAATTCCTTCCGGATGGGCGAGTACGACTTCAAACCTCAGACACGCGACAGCCTCGGCGTCGACTGGCCGATCGAATACAAGGATCTCGCGCCCTTCTACGACCGCGTCGAAAAGATGATCGGCGTTTACGGCACGAACACCGGCCTCGAAAACCATCCCAGCTCCGGCCCCGGCGTGCTGCAGCCGCCGCCAAAATTCCGGGTCTGGGAAACTTTCCTCAAGGCTGGCGGCGATGCGATCAACATCCCTGTCGTCGCCGCCCGCCGCGCCATCCTGACAAAGAAGATCGACGAGCGCGATCCCTGCTACTGGGCGTCCAGCTGCGGCCGTGGCTGCTCCATCGGCGCCGCCTTCCAGACCACCACCTCGCTGTTGCCATGGGCCAAGGCCACCGGCAAGCTCACGCTCGCCACCGGCGCCATGGTCTATGAAGTCATGCTCGACGCGTCCGGCAAGGCTAGCGGCGTCCGCTATATCGACAAGGCCACCGGCCAGCACAAGGAAGCGAAAGGCCGCGTCGTCGTCATCGCCGCCTCAACGGGCGAGACCGCGCGCATCCTGCTCAACTCGAAACCCAACGGCCGCTCCGAAGGCGTCTCGAATTCAAGCGGGCAGGTCGGCCGCAACCTGATGGATACAGTCGG
>JAUYSA010000185.1 GCA_030696545.1 Hyphomonadaceae bacterium | reverse complement strand
ATCGGGAAGAACTGGATACCGTGTTCCTTCACGTTCCGCGCCAATGTTTCCAGCTGTTCACGGGCTTCCTGATCCTTCACGCCGGCCATGCCAAGCGCCTGGCCCTCGGTCGGCGTGTTGTGGTCGGCGACAGCCAGCGTCAGGTCGGGGCGGCGCACCTTGCGGTTGCTGGCTCTCAGGCCCGCGAAGGCCTGCGGGGTCGTGACCTCGTGGATGAGATGAAGGTCGATATAAAGAAGGCTCTCGCCCGACGCCTTGTCCGTATGGACGACGTGGCTGTCCCAGATCTTGTCGTAGAGGGTGCGAGGTGAATTCATGCCCGGCTATATGCGCGGGCAGGGCCTGCGCTGCAAGCGGTCAGTACAATACCGGCTTCATGGCGAGGGCGGCCACATCTGAACCGCCAGATAGGGCCAGAACACCATTACGCCGATCACGGCCGCTCCGGTGGATGTGACCAGCACAGCCCCCGCCGCCACATCCTTGGCGGCTTTCACGGATGCATGGAATTCGGGCCGCACCAAATCGCAGAGATGCTCGAAAGCGGTGTTCAAAAGCTCCGCCGTGAGAACCAGGACGATAGCGAGAACAATCCAGCGCCAGTCTTCTGCCCGGATCTGCCACAGCACACCCAGCATGACACAAGCCAGGGCCGCCACGATCTGGATGCGGAAATTGTGCTGCGTCCTGAGGGCAAAGCCCAGCCCGCTGAACGCGTAGCCGAAGCTTCTGATGCGACCTCGAAGACTGAACGGTTCACGCTGCTTGGTCATGTGGCGCCCCTGAGGGGTGGATACCAAAGATTACCAGCCGCGCCAGCTTCAGCGCGTCGAACGGATTCCAATTCCGGGGAATTAGGGTCGCCCTTGCTGTACAAAATCTCAGGATAATCAGTGCGAAGAGTAAGGGGCAGGTGGGGGATAAGGAATTCTCCGTCCCCGGTCTGGCGGTGCTGACAAGATACTGCGGGATGAGCAACACATCCAATCTCCAGCTTCCGTACCTAGCCGTTGGGCAGGCGCAGAAGCATGTCACCGTCAATCAATCCCTCCGTCGTCTGGACGCGATCGTCCAGCTCAGCGTCGTATCCGCCACGACTGCGGCCCAGCCCTCTTCGCCTGTTGACGGCGATGTTCATATCGTACCCGCAGGCAAGAGCGGCGCAAACTGGGCTGCCTATGCCAACTGGTCGCTTGCCTATTACCGTGATGGCGCGTGGGAGCAGATATCACCTCGCGAAGGCTGGATCGCCTATGTCCGCGATGTGGATCAGGTGGCGATCTACACCGGCACAGGTTGGGCCGACATCTCCACGCTTCTGCATCTGAGCGCGACCGACAAGCTACTTGGCCGCGCGCTGATCGACGATGCTGATGCACGCGCACAATGCGCAACACTCGGAACGTGGCGCATACTGGCGGCGTCGGCCGTTGCGGTTTCTGTTGCGGGGACAACGGGCAAGACGGCGCTCGCGACGATCAACGTGCCCGCAAGCGCCATGGGTGCAAATGGCAGGCTGCGCGTTACATGTCATTTCTCGATGCCAGCCAGCACGAACAGCAAGACCTGCTCATTCGAACTCGGCGGTTCGGTGTTCATGTCGAGGGCGGAAGCAGGGGCGACAGTGGCGGCGCTGCGCGACCAGCGCGAGGTGGCGAACCGCAACAGCGCGTCGTCGCAAGCGTGCTGGCGCGCGAGCACGATCGGCGGCCTCGGACAGGGCACGAACACCCTGACAACGGGCGCAGTCGATACATCAATTTCGCAGGATCTGGTGTTCTACGGCCAGCTTGCCAACTCGGCTGAGACGATCACGCTCGAGAACTATCTGGTAGAACTCTATCACCACGCGTGATGTGGGCGGAGCGCGGCGCTTACCAGACGCCGCGCTTCAGTCCGTTGACGAGATATTGTCCGAGCGTGGGTGCATAATACTGCGCCGAGGGAAGCGGGCTTTGGGGCAGGGGCTTCGCGTCACCGGCCAGCACACGCGCGATCGTATCCACGACGAGGTCCTGTGACTTCGCCGCCATCAACTTCATGTAAGTCTGCATGTTGTCGTTGGCGGCTGTCGTGATGCGATTGGTCGCAAGAATGGGGCCGGTGTCGACGCCAAGGTCGACCAGATGTAGCGTGACGCCGAACAGTTCTGGCTCGCCATTCGCCAGAGCGAAGTAGCCGCCATTTATGCCGCGATAGGCCGGATTGATTCCCGAATGGTAGTTCACCACCGGACATGCGCATGCCTCAAGCAGCGGCTTGCGCAACATGCCTGTGGAAGCGACGAAAACGACTCTCGGTTTCAGGGCGCGGATATTCGCGAGCGTGTTTGCATCGTTGAGACTGTCTGCTTCGATGCGCAGGCGTGTGGGCACGGGTGCAGCATCGCACGCGGCGCGCAACTCGGCGAGGCGGCTTCGCGACAGGGGCTTGGTGATTTTCGCCGCGAGCTGCGCGGCTTTCATGGAGTACTCGGTGGCGGCGCCATGCTTCTTCTTGCGGCGCGCGCAGAAGGCTGAGGCGGGCTCGCCTTGCTCGACGATGACAGGGAAATCGCCGAAGCGCTTGCGCAGCGCATTCACCATCGTCCAGGCGTGCGGCGCGTCGCCAACAAGCGCGACGAGGCCTGAAGGGGTGTTCATGGGCAGCGTCCGGGTAGTTGAGCCTCGAACGCTAGCAGGGTGTGGTTAGGATGGTCCGAAGTGGATCGATGAAATTGGATCAATCACAGCCGTCGCGTTCACCGACGAACTGGCTTTTTGTGTTCTCGTCGCCGCGTCCGGCGGTGAAAATCCGAAGCATCTCGTCACGCCCGTCAACGACTAGACGCTCGCTATCCGAACCAGCTTTGACATAAACGGCGCGCATTTGCGCATCTGCCGAAGCATCGCGGACATATCTGTCTGGCGCCTGTCCCTCCACGAGGCGGTCAAGCGTGGCTGCCGACCCATCACGCGCAAACGAGAAGCGGACGGCCTGATCGGCATAGAGGCTGGCGACGGGGCGAACCTCGCCCTCCAGCATCCCGCTGCCAACCTCCGGAGGTAGAAGGCGGAGGAAGGAAATAATCGTGCCGCCGGGCGCGTCCTTTGCCACCCAGCAGCCGCGCATGAAATCTATGTCGACGCCTGCTGCCGGCGCTGCGGGAGTGCTTGCGCAGCCGGCCGCCGCCATCGCGATCATCGAGACTGCAGCAAGCTTTGTGATCATTCCGCGCGCAATCATCGTCTTGCTCCCGTTTCGGCCCGCGTGCAGCTTAGCGTGGTCGCGGCAAATCTGATACACGCCTGCTGCGTACGGAGCCGCCCATGACAGATCTTGCAACCTTCATTCGCGGCATTCCGAAGGCCGAACTGCATCTGCATATCGAGGGCTCACTCGAGCCTGAGCAGATGTTCGCGCTCAGCCGGCGCAACAAGGTCGATATCCCGTTCAAGTCAGTGGAAGAGGTGAGGGCGGCCTATGCCTTCTCGAACCTGCAGGATTTTCTCGATATCTACTATCAGGGCGCCAACGTCCTTCAGACGGAGGAAGATTTTCGCGATCTCGCGCTGGCCTATTTCTCGCGCCTTCACGCCGATCGTGGACGCCACGCGGAAATCTTCTTCGATCCCGAAACGCATACGGATCGCGGTCTGCCGTTCTCCGTCTCGATTGACGGTCTGCTCGCGGGCATGAAGGAGGCGGAGGCCAGCTTTGGCATCACGTCGAAGCTGATCATGTGCTTCCTGCGGCATCTGGACGAGACGTCCAGCCTCCAGACGCTCAAAGCTGCTGAACCTTATCTCGATCACATTGCAGGCGTGGGTCTCGACAGCTCAGAGAAAGGCCATCCGCCATCGAAGTTCGCGCGCGTGTTCAAGGCCGCGAAAGAGCGCGGGCTGAAGATCTGCGCCCATGCCGGCGAAGAAGGTCCGCCGGAGTATGTTCACGAGGCGCTTGATATCCTGCACGTCGATCGCATCGATCATGGCAATCGCGCGCTGGAAGATGCGGCGCTGACGCAAAGGTTGGTCAAGGAGGGCATGACGTTGACCGTCTGCCCGCTGTCGAACCTGAAGCTATGCGTGGTGATGGACCTCAAGGATCATCCAATGAAGCGGATGCTCCAGCTCGGCCTCAAGGCGACCTGCAATTCGGACGACCCCGCCTATTTCGGCGGCTATCTCGCCGACAACTACATCCGCACGGCGGAAGCAGTCGGCCTCGCGCGCGACGACATCATCACTCTCGCGAAGAATTCCTTCACCGGCTCGTTTCTCGATCCAGCGTCAGTCGCCAAACACGTCGCCGCAATCGACGCCTACGTCGAGGCGAACTGAGTGGCGCAATTACGCGGCGGGTACTTGCAGCCTGCAGCGGACTGACGCAAATCATCCGGCATGAGCGAACAGATCCGCAAGCATATTCCTTTCGCCGGCGTCCTTGGCGTTGAAGTCGTTTCCGCAACGAAAGAGCGTATCGAGGCCCGCATGCTCGTGCGGCCGGATCTGTGCAACCCGATGGCCGGCCTGCATGGCGGCGCGGCGATGTCGCTTGCCGATACGCTGGGCGCGATGGGGGCGTCGATGAACCTGCCGGAAGGCGCCAACGGCACCACCACCCTTGAAAGCAAAACCAATTTCATCGGAGCGGCCAAATCTGGCGAGACCGTCATCGCGGTCTGCACGCCGCTCCATATCGGAAGGCGCACATCCATCTGGCAGACGAAAATCACCAGTGAAGCAGGCAAAACCGTCGCACTGGTGACGCAGACCCAGATGGTGCTCTAGTCTTTTCCGACTCAGCGCATTCCGCGCCGGGCTGGAGCAGGCCATGTCGCTCGAAAGAAAAGTCCGCGCCTATATCGCCGCCGTTGAAGGCGGCGCGGTTGGCGACGATCTGGCGGCCTTTTATCATCCCGACGCCATTCAGTACGAATTTCCGAATCGCCTGACGCCCGGCGGCGCCCAGCGTGAACTGCCCGACATACTTCGCGGCGCGGAATCCGGCGCCAGGCTGATGGAACGGCAGATCTACGACGTTCACACCGTCACGGAAGTCGGCGATCGTGTTGTGCTCGAATATACCTGGACGGGATATCCGCTCACGCCTGTCGGGTCAGTTCGACCGGGCGAGGCAATGCGCGCGCGGATCTGCCAGGTGATCGAGTACGAAGACGGGTTGATCATTCGCCAGCGCAACTATGATTGCTTCGAGCCGTTCTGAGGGGAGATGATGCGTCACACAGTTCCCGCGATTTTTGTCTTTGGTCTGGCCGTTGCGGCGTGCAGCCCTGCGCCAACTTCTGAAGGCGTTCGGGAAGAGTCCGCATCAGTCGAACCTGCGCCCCTCGACCCTACAGCGCCCGCTGCAGAGCAGGCGGCACTCGCCGCCTGCGCGCCGGTCACGGTTGACGGCTATTGCGGCGTCACCTTCGGAATGACCCCCGATCAGGCGCGCGCGAAATTTCCCGTTAGCCTGGACACATATGATGGCGCGGATCCTGACGCGCCGGTCGACCCTAACCATTGCTTCGAGATTTTCGGCGTCGAGCCTGTGCAGGGCGTCACCTTCATGGTCGAAGGCGGAAAAATAGGCCGCGTCGATTTTCTCACCGAGGCCGCGAAGACCGCGGAAGGATTCGGTATCGGCACGGATGCGCAGGCCATCCGCGCGCGGTTTGGCGCTGGAGCGATGGACGCACCAAACAAGTACGAGCCGGAAGTGATCGACCTCACGATAACGCAGGGCGCCACGAAGTTCGTGTTCGAGGTGCAGGATGGCTCAGTGCGCGGCTGGCGCGTGGGCGTCGCGCCGACCATCGATTACACGGAACACTGTGGTTGAGGCCTACGCTTTCTTAAGCGTCGCTTCCAGAACCGCACGCGCCTTCGCGCCCAATTCTGGGTGCGCCAGCGCCATCGCAGCGAAGGCTTCCAGATAAAGAAGCTTGTCGCCGCAATCATAGTCCTGGCCCGCATATTTGAACGCGTGGAAATCCTGGCTGCCCATCAGGCGCTGCATCGCGTCGGTGAGCTGGATCTCGCCACCCGCGCCCGGCGTCTGAGTGGCTAGCAGGTCGAACACCTGCGGCTGCAGGATATAGCGGCCAGTGATCTTGAGGCGCGATGGCGCCTGGTCGATGGGCGGTTTCTCGACCATGCCTTTCATCTTTACCAGTGGGCCTTCGTCGCCAGCAGTGACGGGATCGATCACGCCGTACTGGTTCACGCGTTCCTGCGGAACCTCGTCGACCGCAATGATATTGCCGCCCACTTCGTTGTAGGCGTCGACCATCTGTTTCAGGCACGAACCGCCCTTGCCCTTCACGATCACGTCGGGAAGCAGCACGGCGAACGGTTCGTCGCCAATGATGTCGCGCGCGCAGAGCACAGCATGGCCCAGGCCAAGCGCCGCCTGCTGGCGCGTGAAGCTTGAAGCGCCCGGGGGCAGAGCGGCGGCACGAACCTCTGCGAGGATCGCATCCTTCTTTTTGGCTTCGAGTGTCGTTTCGAGTTCGAAGGCCTTGTCGAAGTAATCCTCGATCGCCTGCTTGCCGCGTCCGGTGACAAACACGAAGTGCTCGATCCCCGCCTCGCGGGCCTCATCCACCACGTATTGCAGCGCCGGACGGTCGAACACCGTCAGCATCTCTTTCGGCACCGCTTTGGTGGCTGGCAGCACACGCGTGCCAAAACCGGCGACGGGCAGGACGGCCTTGCGGATGGGCTTCATGGTAAATTCCCGGACGTTATGGTTCAGGACGCGACAGACAGACTGTCACGCCTGCATTTCCTGCGTGAGCTGCAACCGTCCTGCCAGAGCAGGGCTACTCGACCGTTACCGATTTCGCCAGATTGCGCGGTTGATCGACATCCGTGCCCTTTTCCACGGCCACGTGATACGCCAGCAACTGCAGCGGAATGGTCGTTACAATCGGCTGGATGGCGCGCAGGCAGTCCGGAATCTGGATCGTGCCCCATGGCGCGGAACCGGCCTGCTTGATGCCGGCAGCATCTGACACAAGGAAAACCTTGCCGCGCCGGGCAGCGACTTCCTGGAGGTTGGACAGCGATTTTTCCAGCAGGTGGTCGTGCGGCGCCGCCATGATCACCGGCGTGTGCTCGTCGATCAGGGCGATGGGGCCGTGCTTCAGTTCGCCGGCGGCATAGCCCTCAGCGTGTATGTACGAGATTTCCTTGAGCTTAAGCGCGCCCTCAAGCGCTATGGGATAGTGCGCGCCGCGGCCGAGATAAAGAACGTCGCGCGCCTTCGCGATTTCGACCGCGAGCTTCTTCACTTGCTCTTCGGTCTTCAGCGCTTCCGAGATCAGGCGGGGCAGTTCGAGCATCGCCGCGACGTGCTCTTTCTCCGCTTCGCGAGACAGGAAGCCACGCGCACGTCCCGCAGCAATCGCGGTGGCCAGCAGGGCGCACAGTTGGGCCGTGAAGGCTTTGGTGGACGCGACGCCGATCTCCACGCCTGCGAGCGTCGGCAGGATGGCGTCGCATTCGCGCGCGATGGAAGAGGTCGGCACGTTGACGACGGCGGCCGTCATCACGCCTTTCGCCTTGCAGTATTCCATCGCGGCTTTCGTGTCCGCCGTCTCGCCTGACTGCGTGACGACGATCGCCAGCGTCTTAGGGCCAAGCACGGGCTCGCGATACCGGAACTCCGAGGCGACATCGACATCGGTCACGATGCCCGCTAGCTGCTCGAACCAGTATTTCGCAACGAAGCCTGCATAAAAGGCTGTGCCGCACGCCACGATCTGGATGCGCTCGAACTGCGTGAAGTCGATCGCTTTCTTGCCGGGCCGCGTCGGCAGCACGGCCTTGAGATCGAACGCCTCGACATAGGCGGAGATGGTGCGGCCCGCGAAGTCAGGCTGCTCGTAGATTTCCTTCTGCATGAAGTGGCGATAATTGCCTTTCTCGGCGGCGGCGCCAGCAGCCGGCACATGCGTCTCCGCACGCTCGACAGCTTTTCCGCCAGCATCGAAAATCTCGAACGATGTGCGCGTCAGCGCGCACCAGTCACCTTCTTCCAGATAGATCACCCGCTGCGTGAATGGCCCGACCGCCAGGGCGTCGGAGCCGAGGAACATTTCCTTCTCGCCAACGCCGATCACGAGCGGAGATCCGCGCCGCCCGCCGAGGATCAGATTATCTTCGCCTTCAATGATTGCCGCGATGGCAAATGCGCCGCGCAGCTGATCCAGCGTCGCCTTGAATGCGGCCTTCGGCGTGAGTCCCTTTGACAGGCCCTCGTCGATCAGGTGAGCGATTGTCTCCGAATCCGTCTCCGTCTCGAACTTGCGGCCGCGGGCTTCCATCGCCTCGCGCAGTTCGCGGAAGTTTTCGATGATGCCGTTGTGGACGATGGCGACCTTCCCCGAAGCGTGGGGGTGGGCGTTGATCTCGTTCGGCTGGCCGTGGGTTGCCCAGCGTGTGTGGCCGATGCCGACGCCAGCCTTCAGCGGCAGCTCCCGCACCTTCTCGTCCAGATTGTTGAGCTTGCCGGGCGCCCGCAGCCGCTTGAGCTTTCCCGCCTCCAACAGGGCGACGCCAGCCGAATCATACCCCCGGTATTCCAGACGCTTCAGCGCCTCCACCAGGCGGGGCGCCGCCGGTGTGTCACTGAGAATACCGATAATACCGCACATTCGCTTAGGCTCCGGGCCGCCCCATACGGGCGTGATCTAGAAGATGGGTGAGCTTAAAGTATTGCAAAACTTGGCCTAGCTCCGTCATGAAAATCACGACTTCATTGCAGGTTATGGAGTTTTGGCTATGGCCATGCCCGATATCCGCCGCCCGGGGCGCAAGCCGGGCCAGTTGAGTGAGGAATGATGACAGCGCGGAAAATCTTCGGCACGGACGGCATCCGCGGCACGGCCAACCACGGCAATGTCACGCCTGAAATGGCAATGCGCCTCGGCATGGCCGCCGCCACCTATTTCCGCCGCTCCGACCCGCGCCGGCACCTCGTCGTCATCGGCAAGGACACGCGCCTGTCCGGCTACATGCTGGAACCGGCTCTCACGACCGGCTTTACAGCGATGGGCATGGACGTCCGCCTGTTCGGCCCGCTGCCGACTCCCGGCGTTGCCATGCTCACCCGCAGCCTGCGCGCCGACCTTGGCGTGATGATCTCCGCGTCACACAACGCCTATCAGGACAATGGCATCAAGTTGTTCGGACCGGATGGCTACAAGCTTTCAGACGAAGCAGAAATCGCCATAGAAGGCCTGATGGCCCGGCCGCTGGACGAAAACCTCGCAGCCTCGCCGGATCTGGGCCGCGCCGAGCGTGTGGACGATGCCCAATCGCGCTACATTGAAATCGTCAAATCCACTTTCCCGCGCAAGTTGCGCCTGTCCGGCCTGCGCATTGTGATCGATTGCGCCAACGGCGCCGCTTACAAGGTCGCGCCCAAGGCCCTCTACGAACTTGGCGCCGAAATCTTTCCGATCGGCGATGAACCCAACGGCTTCAACATCAACCGCGAGATCGGCTCCACCGACACCCGCGCCATGGTGGAAGCCGTCCACCGCTATCGCGCAGACATCGGCATCGCGCTCGATGGCGATGCGGATCGTGTCGCCATGTGCGACGAGAACGGCCGGATCATCGACGGCGACCAGCTGCTCGGTCTCATCGCTTCGTCATGGAAGCAACAGGGCAGGCTGGCGAAGAACACTGTCGTCGCCACCGTGATGTCGAACCTCGGCCTGGAGAACCATCTCAAGGGCATCGGCGTGAAGCTGGAGCGCACGCAGGTTGGCGACCGCTATGTCGTCGCTCGCATGATGGAGAAGGGCCTCAACGTCGGCGGCGAACAGTCCGGCCATATCGTGCTGTCCGATTTCTCGACCACGGGCGATGGCCTCCTGGCCGCGTTGCAGGTGCTCGCCGTCATGGTCGAGACTGGCAAGAAACTCTCCGAAGTCGCCCACGTCTTCGATCCGGCGCCGCAGAAGCTGGTCAACCGCAAATTCACCGGCGCTGACCCGCTGAGCCGCAAGAGCGTACAGGATGCAATCGCCGCCGCTGAAAAGGCGCTGGGCGCCCGCGGCCGCCTGCTGGTCCGCAAATCCGGCACCGAGCCCCTGATCCGCGTCATGGCCCAGGCGGAAACGGATGACCTCGTCCGCGAAGCCGTCGATGGCGTGGTAGCCGCGCTGGACCGCGAATAAACGGCGCCACGCTCCAAATCCCTGTCCAGTTCCGGCTCAGGGCCTGACCTAGCGGCTACTGCGACCATGCTGCCTGCAATCGGCTGAGCCGCCCTCTGGTGCGGCCCGGCCAATGGCGCCATATGGGCTTCACGAAAAGGAGCGTTTCAGATGGCTGACGGCCTGAACCTCACCCCCAACCGTATCGTGGAAATCCCGGCGCCGCGCGGCACAGTCCGCATCGGGCAGGAGCTTCCAGTCGCCTTTATCGCAGGCCCCTGCCAGCTTGAAAGCCGCGCGCATGCGCTGGAAATGTCGGCCCGTCTGCGCGAGATCGCGGACCGGCTAGGCTGCCACCTGATTTACAAGACCAGCTTCGATAAGGCGAACCGTTCGAGCATCAGCACCGCTCGCGGCCTCGGCCTCTCGGCTTCGCTTGATATCTTCAACGAGATCCGCGAGACGTCTGGCCTTCCCGTGATCACGGATGTTCACCTCCCGGAACAATGCGCCGAAGTCGCGCAAGCGGTCGACGTGCTGCAGATCCCCGCCTTCCTTTCGCGCCAGACCGACCTGCTGGTCGCAGCCGCCCAGGCGGGCAAACCGATCAACGTGAAGAAGGGGCAGTTCCTAGCCCCTTGGGACATGAAGCATGTCGTGAACAAGCTGGTTCAATCCGGCTGCCGTGACGTGCTCGTCTGTGAGCGCGGGGTCTCTTTCGGCTACAACACGCTTGTCTCCGACATGCGCGCGCTGCCTGAACTGGCCGCCACCGGCGCACCTGTCGTGTTTGATGCCACCCATTCCGTGCAGCAGCCCGGCGGGCAGGGCGCCACCTCCGGCGGCCAGCGCCAATACGTCCCCATCCTCGCCCGTGCGGCTGCAGCCGTTGGCATCGCCGCCGTCTTCATCGAGACGCACGAAAACCCGGACAGCGCGCCAAGCGACGGCCCTAACATGGTCCCGCTCAATCAGCTCGAAGAGCTGATGCGCCAGATCATGGCCGTCGACAAATTGACGAAGAGCTTCAACTAGGCCGCTTTACAGCCGTCGCTTTCCGACGCAATTCTCGCGCGGGGTCATGCTTCAGCGCGGGAGACGCGAATGAAGGCGTGGGGCCTGATCTTTTCAATTGCCGCAGTATGCGTAGCGTGTTCCACGCCACAATCCGCTATGCCCGTCAGTTCGCCGATCGAGCCTTATGTCGGCCCGCCATTGAGCGCACCGATCGAGTTCGACCGGGCAGATGCGGGCAAGATGAAACAGGCGCCGCCCATGGCGACGCCTGCTCCAGTCAAGTCATAGGCTTCAGGTGCTAATGAACGATGCCGCTGGCAGCCTTCTGCACGGCGTCAGCACCGCGTTCAGCAAGGTCAGCAGCCGTCTTAGCCGTCATGTCGGCAACATCGTGCAGGCCGTCGCGTTCGACAGAGCTCAACGGGGTCAGCGACCCGATCAGCGCGCCGATCGCAAGGCCAATAGACCCTGCCGCCAGCGGATTGTCGTTATAGAAGGCGGTCGCCTGGCCCTTGGCATCCGAAGCCATTGCGCCGGCATGTCTGGCTTGGTCGCCCACAAATGCGCCGGCTTTTGAAATGCCCGACTTCACGCTGTCGCGAACGGAAGCAGCCCGGCGTTCAAGCCCTTCAACTGTGCGTGCCACTCGCGCCTTGAAGGCGTCAACTGCCTCGCCAGCGTGCTGTTTCAGATCGAGCGCGGTCGCATGGGCTTCGTGTAGGCGGTGGGAAAAGCCATGCTCAGTCTCATCAGCCAGGCGGGTCACAGACTCGCGCGCCCTCTCGACTTTCCGGAAATGGTGCTCGGCGCGCCAATCTTCGTCGTTGATTGACTCGGCTTGATGTGAATGCCCCCTACGGTTGGAAAGCACCAACATGCCGATGCCCGCGCCGATCAGCAGAAGGGGAATCGGGTTGTCCCGCGCCTGCCGGCCCAAATTGGAGGAGAGCTTGCCAAGCTGGCCCTGCGCAAGACCCATGGCCTCGTCCAACATCTGCCCTGGCGAAAGTTTGCCTCCGAGTTGTTCGATCGTGTCGTTCAACGCGTGGCGCGAGCGGTTGATGTCTTGCTCGATCTTGTCGGTCTCGGTCATGACGGAAGGTGCTCCTTGAGAGATTGGATATCGCGGCCGATCTGTTCACGTGTCTTCGGGAGGCTGAGCGCCTCCGGAGAGATCGCGCTGCGTGCGGACTGAATGAAAATGAATGCGGCGATTGCTGCTGCGACGGCGACAATGGCGAGCGCCGCCCACATCGGAATGTAGATGGCAAAACCGTTGGCCGCTGCGAGCAGCGCCAACGTGATTGCCGCCGTGGCGAAAGCAGTGCCAACGCCGATCTGCACCATGGCGCCGGTCAGCGATTTCGCGCTTTCCACCGCTTCGACACGTGCAAGACGCAGCTCGTTGCGGAACATGTCACCCAGATGATGGGCGACGTCCTTGGTGAGTTCAGGGATGGACGCCACGGATCAGATCTCCGTGCGTGTGGGATACGGGCTATCGATGCCGTCGAACGGAGCGCGTTCTCTCGCCGGCTGGGGCGCGGCGGAAGCATGGCTTTGTTCCAGTGCGGCTTTGCCCACACGCGCCAGAGCAAATCCAAGCGCCACGCTGGCGCCGAGGAAGATCGCGGGCTGACGCTTGGCGAAGTCGGTGACGCCAGAAAGACTGTGCTTGAGATCGCCTTGCGTAAGCGAGTTTGTCACACTGTCGAGGCCATCAGCCGATTTTGTGAATGCTGTCGCCATCCAGGGCATGTCGCCTTCGACATGGCTGGCCAGCTCGCGCAGGCGTGTAGCTGTCGAATGGCCCTTGTCGCCAGCCTTGGCGCGGGCGTCTTCCACGCCCTGCAGGGATGCATGCTTGGCGTCTGTAACGACCTCGCCCGCAGCGTCACGAACGCGGCGCGCAGAATCTTCCACAGACCCAGCGGGTCCGTCCTTGCGATTTTCCATGATTTCCTCCGGGGATTGAACAAGGTGCAAACGCCCGCATTTGGGGCGCGTTCCGGAAATGGAATTCAGGTTAATGCGATTACTGCGAGAAACAGCAGCCAGGCTTTTCAGCTGAATTCACTTGTTGGAAACGGGGATGGCCACTACCTTGATCCCGGCGGTAAGCTGCAGCGTTCGAACGGCAACACATTCCGTCGACCGTACATTTCTGTCAGGGAGCTGGCTCTGGCGGGGACCGTGGTCCCCATCACCTGGCGCCCACCTAGCTTGCTGGGTCGAACGGGAATGACAAGCTCGTACGGCGCACGTGGCCCCGCCAACCTTTCCCTTTATGCCGCGCTCCGCGGAGCGACATCCGGAGCGCGCGCCTGACCGACTCAGCTGAAATCATCGAGCAGAAGGCCATCCTGCGCGGCCACATGATGGAAATGCGCACAGAAGCCGCCGCGCGCGATCCCGACGCAGCCGAACGCCTCGCCGCCCGCTTCCCGATCAAGCTGTTCGAACGCTATGGCCCCGTCGTCGCGGGCACGCTCGCTATCGGCGATGAACTGGACGCCGCACCGCTGATCGCGCGTCTTGCCGCGCAGGGCGCCCGCATCGTTCTTCCCCGCGTCGAAGGCGGCGGTGAGATGACATTCCGTGATGCGTCTCCAGCCACGCTGGAGAAGGGGCCTTTCGGCCTAACTCAACCTTCGGCAAGTGCCGAGATCGTTCGCCCCAATCTGGTGCTTGCGCCGCTCCTTGCGTTCGACGCGCGCGGCCGCCGGCTAGGTTATGGCAAAGGCCACTATGATCGTGCGGTTACAAAGCTGCGCGCCACGGGCCGCATTTTCTATCTCGGCCTCGCCTATGCGCAGCAACAGGTCGATGCGATCCCTGTAGAGCGTCACGACCTCCTGCTTGACTGGGTGGAAACGCCCTTGAATTCGATCCCTCTTTTCCTCGGGCGCGCCGTCGCCCGCTGATTCCGGGTCAGCTCACGGGCTTATTTGAGTCCTTGACCCTCCCGTTCGGCGCGCGCCAGCATGGCGCCCTGCATCACGCGTGATGCGAGGTGAGGCGCCGATGTCCGAGGATCGTGTTCCGTCTGTCGGAAAGGCCGTCCGGGCAGCGCTCCTGCTGTCGCTGGCTGCATCCTCGATCACGGCCTGCGCAGGTGGGGGTGGCGGCGGATCGCCGCCAGCTTCACCGCCGCCCATCCTGCCGCCATCGCCTCTGCTAACACCCCCACCGCCGCCGCCACCGCCTCCCGTAGTGCCTCCCGCCACCTTCGAAACGCGCGAGTATTTCGGTTCGGGCTTCAGCTCGACAAACCGCAGCGGCCTCGGCCAGATCCACGCGTCGTCGGCCTATTCGCTCGGCGCGACCGGGCAGGGCATCACCGTTGCGGTCATAGACACCAACGTCGACAGCTCGATCGGCCAGCTGCAGGGCCAACTCGCAGGGCAATACGATGTGCTGGCGTCGCAGCGCGCCACGACAGACATAGACGCGGGCGGTCACGGCACGATGGTCTCCAGCGTCATTGTCGCACTGCGTGATGGCGAGGGCGTCCACGGCGTCGCCTACGAGGCAAAGGTACTGGCGATCCGCGCGGATACGCTGGCGTCCTGCCAGGAAACCGGCGAGGACGAAGGCTGTTCGTTCAGCGACCCGAGCCTCATATCCGCGATCGACTACGCCGCCAGTCAGGGCGCGAAGATCATCAACATGTCGCTTGGCGGCGAAGGCAACATATCGTCCGCATTGCGATCCGCCATCATCCGCGCAACCAACGCCGGGATACTCTTCACCATCTCGGCCGGAAATGACGGCGCCGCGCCTACCTCGACCGAGGCTGCGGAAGGAACGAGGCCCGGCGAACCGGCGATCGTCGCCGGCGATCCCGGCGTCATGGGGCGGGTTGTCGCGGTTGGCTCCGTAGGTCCCAACGGCGAGATGCCGACCTACTCCAATCGTGCAGGGTCAACCGCGAATTTCTATCTGCTGGCCCCTGGCGGCGCCAGCGTGCAAGGCCAGAACCTCATTGTTGCGGGCGTCGATGACGACGTCACGTCACCCGGCCGCGCCGGCAACGACTCAGACAGCGAGGGAAACTACTACAGCGTCAGCGGAACTTCCTTCGCCGCCCCCCATGTCGCCGGCGCGCTCGCACTGATGCTGGATCTCTTCCCGAACATGACGCCCGAGAACGCGCTGCGTGCGCTTCTCGAATCCGCCGACGACTACGTCACGACGACGCCCGATGCTGTGCTGGGAATCAATGCAGGCGCGGGTACAGACACGGTCGGCGGGCGCGGAATTCTGAACCTGCAGCGCGCCTTCTCGCCCATGGGCACGACCAGCTTCAATTTCGATGGCCAGCAGGTCGAGCTCGCCACAGCCCTCGCACCAGCACGCGGAGCGCTAGGCGACTGGGCTGAACATTCCGGCGCTTTCAACGGTCTCGTCTTTCAGGACAAGTTCGATCGCGGCTTCCGCATCGACAGCACGCGCTTCTCTGCCGCGCGCTCCACGTTCAGCGACTTCTCGCTGCGCGCCGACTACGCCCGTGGCCAGGCCCGCGCCATCGCGCTCGGCGATGCTCAGATTTCCTGGTTCAACGCGCCGCGTCCTTCCTACGATCCGCGCACGCCCTGGATGGAAGATCCCGAACCAACCTTTCAGCTCAGCTACAGCCTCGCCAACGCAGAGGTCTCGCTCGGCCGTGGTGGCGGCCCCCAGCGCCTCACGCCCGGAATGATGCTGATCGACGATCCATCCGGACCCGCCACGCTTGGCTCGGGCGACAGCTGGACCAGCTACGCGCAATCGCTCGGCCCGCTGATGCTTGATGTCCGTACATCCACCGGCCTCACGCGCAACGCCAGCAGCATCGGCGTTGGTGCGGGCGGCCAGGACTGGGCGATGCGCCTCGGCTACTCATCGCTGAAGGACACCGAGGCCACACTGGGCGGCGCCCTCCAGAGCCGCTTCGGCGGTGATGATTCCACCCGCCTGTCGGCGATCAGCCTCGAAGCAAGCCGCGACGTCGGTGCGTGGACATTCTCCGGGTCACTCGAAGCCGCAGGCGCGCGCGTCGATACGCTCAACGTCTCCGGCCTCTGGACCAGTGCCTGGTCGCTCAGCGCGCAGCATCCCTTCGCCGGCGGCGCCGTGCGCTTCTCGGCCGGTCAGCCGCGCCGGGCAGAGGGCGGCCAGTTCGCCTTCAATGCTCCGATCGAAGTCTCGCGATCCGGAAGCATCATCTACGAAAGCCGCACCGCCGGCCTCACGCCATCAGGCCGCGAGTTTGATCTCGAAGCGGCATGGACCACCAATCTGGGCGATCTCACGACACTGGAGGCGGCTGCCGCCCTTTCAGCGCAGCCCAACCACGTCGCCGATGCTGAAGCGGAAGCCGCCGTCTGGCTCAGTCTGCGTCACGCCTGGTGAGGCTGCCCGGCTGAGCGCGGCGAACGCGGCGCATGACGCGGCGCACGGCGAGACCGACGCGCTGCATCTGGCGGCTGCGGCGCGGCGGCGCCAGGCGGCGAACCTCTGTCGTGCCGCGCGCCGCAAGCAGTTCAGCGCGGCGCACGATGTCGGGCTGCGCCAAGTCGTCCGGCGTCGCCATCAGGCGCCACGAAACTGATCCACGGCGCGCAACGCCAGAAATCTGCCGCGCGACCAGCGGCGCGAACAGCAGCACGCATCCCATCGGCAGGTTCTGCAGCATGAAGCTCGGCGACACCGCGAAGGATGCAACCAGCAGGAGCATCCCGAAAATCATGTGCTGCTGGTAGTGGCGCACCAGGTCGCTCCACGCAAAGCCGTTGCGATCACGCACTTGCGGACGCCAACCGCCATCGACGCCCATCAGCGTCGACAGGATCGAGCCCGCATGGTTCAGCATGATGATCGGCGCCATCAGGGCGGTCATGCCGAGATCGCATACAACAGCTACGAGGAAACGCGGCGAGCGGTCCCAGCCCGGCAGTTTTCCAGCGGCCCAGAGAATGATCGCCAGCCATTTCGGCGACGTCAGCAGAACAACCGAGATCAGCAGCAGGCGAAGCCCAGCCGTCGGATCAGGCGGCACGGCAGCCAGCATCTCGGTGTCGAAGAATTTGGCATTGCAGGCGATGAGCACGCCCATCACCACGAGGCTGAGCCAGAGGAGGCCCGAGACATAGCTCATCAGACCAGCAAAAATGTGAACCTTGGAGAGCCAGTCGAAGCCACGGGCGAACAGAATCTGCACCTGCTGGATATTGCCCTGGCACCAGCGCCGATCGCGTGCGGCGAGGTCGACGATGGTTGGCGGGGCCTCTTCATAGCTGCCCACAATGTCGCCCGCGATCTCCACGCGCCAACCGGCGCGGCGGAGCAGGGCGGCTTCAACAAAGTCATGGCTCAGGATCTTGCCGCCCAGCGGCTCCCTGCCAGGCAGGTCCGGCAAGGCCGCGTGCTTGGCGAATGGCGCGAGGCGGATGATGGCGTTGTGGCCCCAGAAATTGCCTGCGCCGCCCGACCACCAGGTCAGGCCCGCGCCAAACAGTCCGCCATGGACCCGCAGCGCCAGCTGTTGCGCGCGTGCCGAATAGGTCCGCGCGCCCACGATCGCAAACAGCGTCTGGATCAGCGCCGTCCGCGGCCGCGCATCCATGCGGCGAACCAGTTCCAGCATTGCTTCGGGAGACAGCAGGCTGTCGGCGTCAAGCTCGAGCATGTAGTCGTAGCGGCCGCCCCAGCGCTGGACGAAATCGTTGACGTTGCCCTGCTTTTTCTGAGTGTTTTCGCGACGGCGGCGATACCAGAACGGCTCGCCGGCGCGGCGTGCCATCAGCTCTTGTATTGCCTTCTCCTCGATCTCGACGAGGGCCGGGTCCATCGTGTCGCTTATGAAAAAAACCTCGAAGCCCTTCTCGGCGTCGAGGTCTTTCAGACTATCCCACATGGCTTCTGCGGCGGCGATTACCTTGGAGGGCTTCTCCTGGTAGATCGCGATGATGATGGCGGTGAGGCTGCCCTTTACCGGAAGCTCTTTCGACGGCGGCGGCGGCTTGGGCGAGGTCAGCAGGATCACGGCGCCTGCAAAGCATGTGAGGGCGGCGACCGAAAGATAGAAGAAATTGGCGGTGAATATGCCGACGGCGGTCCATTCAAATCCGTTGACGCCGCCAGCTGCAAAACTGCCCAGCATGGCCTGTCCGGCAAAGGCCGTGGCGATCACGGCGCCGGCCACGATGATGAGGAAGCGCCACTTTCCGTCGGTTTCGCGCTCAGGCCTGCTCCGTCGCGTCAGCAGGGGCTGGGCAGGCATTTCGAGACGCTGTTCGGGCGGCCGCCGGCTAAAGCCCGCGTCGCTTCCGACGGTGGAGGAGGGGCGTGCACTGGACACTTCGTTGACACTCTGCTGGCCGTCGCCTTCAGGCGCCGCCCCGTCGATCTTCAATGACTGCACGCGCTAGCACCCCTTGAGAACAAGTGCGCAAAGGCCGGAGTGCCGTACCGGACCTTCTGCTCCCCAGTGATTGGAGGCCGTTCCACTGTTGGAAATCGGCCACACCCGGCGGGGCTATAGCACGGGTTGGGGGTAAAAGGGCCATACCTCAAGGTGCAAAACGGCACACCGGCGCGGATTTAATCACTTGACTAGCCTTGGAGGGGGCGATCGCTGCCTCAGTAGTCGTTATAATTTTGATTTCAGAAGATTTTTTTGCTACGCCCTAGTTCCTTCACGTCACCCCGGATCGGCGCTCGGACCCCATTCCGCAGGCCCCGAGCGAGCAGCTGCAGCCGGCCGGTCGAGGATCAGGCGCTCGATGAAGAACTCCATCATCCGCCCCTGGTCGACGCCGGTATGCCCCTTGTCCGGCCCCACCTGGACCTCGAAACTCTTGCCTGCAGCTTGCAGCGCCTTGATCAGCTGCAGGGTGTTCTTGGGATGAACATTGTCGTCCGACGTGCCGTAATACAGCAGCAGGTTGCCCTTCAGTTGTCCCGCCAGCGGTAGCAGAGACGCCCGGTCATAGGCTTCTGCATCCGTCGCAGGCAGGCCGAGATGGCGCTCCGAATACACGGTGTCGTAGAGCCGGTAATCCGTCAGCGTCGAACTGGCCGACGCCGCCTGAACGACATCCGGATGGCGCATGACCATCGCCGCCGAAACCGTGCCGCCATATGATGTGCCGTACATGCCGACCCGTTCACGATCGACATAGGGGCGGCTCCACAGCGAGCGGATGCCCGCCGCAAAGTCGTCCATCTCCGCCACGCCCAGCTGCTTGTACGTCGCGTCCAGTGGTTTGCGCCCGCGGCCAAGATTGGTGCGCACATCCAGCTTCAGGATCAGGAAGCCGTATTCGGCCAGCGCGTTCGCGTTCACGAAATTCTCGTTGAGCCCGTTCGACGCCGGCCCGCCATAGACGCTGACCAGCATCGGGTATTTGCGCGACGGATCGAAATTCGAGGGGAATTGCAGCTGGCCCGAAAGCTGGCTTTCGCCATCCGCCGCCATGAATGTGAAATGCTCCGCCCGCTTCAGTCCCAGATTGTTGAACGCGCTCACATCGCTTGCGGCGATTTCCGCCACCAGCTTCCCGTCGAAATCCCGCAGGCGTGAAACAGGCGCCTTGTCGTGTGCCTGTTCGACATCGACGAAATACCGTCCATCAGGCGACACATCCACGCGATGCGTCAGCTTCGGATCGGTCAGCCGCCTGTTGCCCGAACCATCCAGCTTTACCCGATGCAGCTGCACAAGCATGTGGTTGTCGCCCGAACGCGCCGTGTACCACAGCCATCCTGCCTGCTCATCCACCTTCACGATATCGACAACGTCGAAGGCGTCTCGCGTCAACTCGGCCAGCTGCTGCCCGCTCACATCGTATAGATAAAGGTTGCGGAAATCCGTGCGTTCAGAAGTCCAGATGAAGCGCTTGCCGTCATTCAGGAAACGCGGCGGCTCTCCTTCAGTCCATGTGGCCGGCCGGCTCTCGCGCACCACCGAACGGCACTTGCTCGTTGCGATGGAGCACGCGCCAAGATCGAAGTGCTTCTGCAGCCGGTCCGTGCGTTGAAGCAGAATTTCCGATCCGTCCTTCGCCCACTGGGCCGCCCAGATGTAGTATCCCACAACGCCGTCGTTGAACGGCGCTCCCTCGCGCACGTCCATCGTCGTTGTCACGCCGGTCTGCGTGTCATGGACCAGCAGGTCCGCCACCGGGTTCGGCGTTCCCGGATGCGGATAGGCCTGCACCAGCATCGTCGATAGCGTCTTGGTCTGGTCGAGCTGGAGGAAATAGTCCTCCACCTTCGTCTCGTCATAGCGCATCCACGCCAGCTTCTTCCCGTCCGGCGACCACCACACCGGCTGCGAGACGCTGAACTCCTCGAGATAGACATAGCTGCCCACACCATGCCGGATGCGCGCGGCTGCTCCGCCATCTGTCGTGATCTGCTTTTCCGGCCCGCCATTGGTGGGCACGATCCAGATATTATGGTCGCGCGAGATCGCCCGCATCAAACCATCCGGAGACATCACGTCCGCATCACGCCCCCGCCCGCGCGCCAGCACTACGCCGCGGGTCATCGAAGAAGGCGAAACGGCGCGCGGCCGGTCGGGCGCGGCAGCCACTTGCGCCGGAGCCGACTTCATTGTCGCAAGGTTGAAAGTGCGCCGGTAATCGAGCGTGTATTCAAACGATTTCGAATCCGGCGCCCACACGGCTGTGATCGCGCCAGACTTAACGGCCTGCGGAATCTGTGGCGCGATCTCGGTCCAGCGCTCATGGCCGGGCATCATCGGCAACCGTGATTGCGCTACAGCCAACGGCGCCAGCAGAACTGCCGCTGCGATCAGTGCGCCTAACCGGCTCTTGCGCGTCAACTGGAACATGGCGTCACCCGAGAAAGCCTGACTTCAACCGCACCAGTCTAGGTTTACCGCCCCGCCACCGTCGAGCCCCGCACCTGCGACCCTTGGGCAAAGATGCGTTACTGCACCCGCTTGAGCAAAATCGTCGTCAGCCCTATCCCGGTCGCATGGAGCCAAGCACGCCCCCCGACTCAACCCGCCCGGACCGGCGCGGCGCTTTCCTTCTCCTGTTCTTCTGCCTGCTGGCGGTCGGGGCAGGGAACACCATGCTGACATCGGCCGTCCTCCCCCCGCTCACCCGCGAACTGAAACTGCCAGACTGGACCGCCGGCGCGATCTTCTCGCTCTCGGCCGCTATCTGGGTCGTAACTGCGCCCTACTGGGGCAACCGCTCGAACGTATGGGGCCGCCGCAGGGTCGCAGCGATCGGCATGTTCGGCTTTGCCGCCTCCATGCTGCTCTTCGCGCTCACCGCCATGGCGGCGCTTCTGGGATGGATCGACAACTGGGTTCTGATATTCGTCCTGCTGCTCGCCGCCCGCACTCTGTTCGGGGTCTTCGGCTCAGCCACGAACCCCGCCGCTCAAGCCTACGTGGCCGACCGCACCTCGCGCGAGGAGCGGATGGACGAGATCGCGACGCTCACCTCCGGCTTCACGCTCGGCCAGATGGCCGGCCCCGCCGCCGCCGCCGTGCTGATCACGGCAGGCGCGATCCTCTCGCCCGCCGTTGGCCTGCTGGCGCCCGTGGTGATCATCACGATCATCGCCGCCGTCATCGGCTGCCTCGTGCTCTGGAAGCTACCCGAGCATCGCTCCCCCAGCTCGGATGCAGGCCTCGCCCGGTCTGGCGCCAAGGGTCTGTGGCGGCATCCCACCATCTTCCCGTACCTCCTCTACGCCGTCGGTCTGTCGCTCGTCACCGGCGTCCTCAGCCAGACCTTTCCCTATGCGATCATGGATCGCATGGGCGTCACCGGCGCCATTTCCGCGCAATACACCGGCCCCGCCATGACGATGGGGGCTATGGCCACGCTGATCTCGCAGCTCGTCCTCATCCCGCGCATGAAGCTGCCGATCCGCTCGCTGATGGTTTACGGCGCCATCATGCTGGGCATGGCCTCGCTTTTCATGGTGTGGGCGCAGGACTTCGCCCTGTTCGCCTTCGCCATGATCCTGTTCGGCTTCGGCCAGGGCTTCGCGCGGCCCGGCTTCTCCGCCGGCGCCTCTCTCGCCGCCACCCACGAACAGCAGGGCGATGTCGCCGGCCTCGTCACGGCGGCCAACGGTATGGGCTTCGTAATCTCGCCGCTGTTCGGCCTCTGGATGTACGAGACCGTTTCCTCCGAAGCGCCTTTCATCTTTTGCGCTGTGCTGGTCGTGCTCATGGCGATCTACGCCTGGTTCAAGGCCCAGCGCGGCGAGACCGGCCGCAACAAGGCTGTCGCCGACGCTGTCGCAAAAGACAACGCGCCGGATTAGCCGGCCCGGCGTTGGACGCGTTCGTCGCCGCGCTATAGCTTCCGCGAAACCGCCTGTTCGCCTGCTTCGAGCCCTGATTGCGCCTGAATGCGGGCTGAACCTGCCAATGCAAATCCAGTGGGGGATGAAGCGATGACCACTCGCCTGACGAAGAAGCTGCTCGCCGCAGCCTCAGCCTTGATGCTGCTCCACAGCTGCGCCGCAACGGCAGAGGAACAGGCCTATCACGTCAAGGAACAGAAGAAGGAGCAGGACCGCGCCGGTCCCCAGCTCATCGCCTACGCAGACGGCGTCCACACCGAAGCCAACAAGCGCGACCTGGGTATCTCTTCCCTCGAAATCGACGTGAACGTCCGTGGCGATATCGCCGAAACCACTGTCACCGTCGCCTTTGACAACCCGACCAACAACATCCTCGAAGGCCAGTTCGCCCTCAACATGGCGCGCGGCGCTGTCGTCACCGGATACGCCCTCGATATCAACGGCACGCTGATCGATGGTGTACTCGAGACGAAGTACAAAGCTGCCGAAGCCTACCAGCGCCGCGTCAATGTCCGCATCGATCCCGGCCTCGCCGAAGTCGACTACAGCGATCGCTTCGAGACGCGCATCTATCCGATCCCGGCCAATGGCTCGCGCATCATCCGCCTGCGCATGGTCAGCCTGTTCGACCCCACGGACGGTTATTCGCTGCCCCTGTCGGTCGGCGCCAAGATCAAGCACTTCAAGCTCAACATCGATGGCGAAGCAAAAATCCTCGCCGTGCCCGAAGGCCTGCCGTCCACTGGCAAGAAGATCGAAGCCGAAGCCGTCTCGCTCAAAGGCCCGCTACGCCTCGCCGCCGCCAATCGCGACCAGCCCATGCTGATCGCGCAGCATCCCGGCGCTGAACGCTTCTTCGACATCACGGCCCCTGCCGCCCGCGCCACAGGTTCGCAGCGCGGGCCTCTCCACATCTTCTGGGATCGCTCCGTCTCGCGCACCGACGATGAACTCACAGCCGAAGCGCAGCTCGCGCAGGACATGGCGACACGGCGCGGGGCGCGCCGTGTCGCCGTCACCCTGTTCGACAGCGGCAAGGCCGAAACCATCGAGGTCGCGACAGACCAGCTCGCCGCCAGGCTCGGGGACGTCCGCTATCGCGGCGGCACCAGCTACATGACGCTCACCGGCGTCAGCGTAGCCAAAGGCGCGGACTGCCTCATGTTCTCCGACGGCCGCGTCTCGATTGATGATCGCGCCAACTTCCGGCTTCCCTGCTCAGTCACCGCAATCTCCAGCGGCCCCGAACGCGACGCCGCTTGGCTCACAGACATAACAGACCGTTCCGGCGGCGCATTCGCCACGCTGACCAAATCCAACGGTCCCGAAGTCCTCACCCGCGTCACGCGCCCGGACGCCGCCATCACCTCCGTCACTGACAGCGCCGGCAAGGCAATCGAGGCCGTGCGCCTCGCCTCTGATCCGCGCAGCTTCCACATTGTCGGCCCGTTGCCTGCGGATGGGGTTGTGCTGGTCAGCCTGTCTGGCGAGACATCGCCCCGCCGCTTCACGTCCAGCTCCAGCCGCACGCCCAACTTCGCAGGTCCCGGCGCTCTCTGGGCGCGCCAGCGCCTCGGCGTCGAAGCCTCCGAAAAGAAGCCCGACGATCTCGCCGCCATGGCGCGCCGCTACAACGTCGCGACACCACAAGCGTCCTTCGTCGTCCTCGAAGCGCCGAACGATTACGTCCAGTCCGACATCGCGCCGCCGTCCAGCTACCCCAAGCAGCTGCAGGTCCAGTACGCCGAGCTCCGCGCCAACGCCGATCGGTCCGAACGAACCGCCAGGGAAGGCCGCCTCACCCAGGTCGTCGCCATGTGGGACGCCCAGAAGACATGGTGGGACAAGAAATTCGACGGCAAGATTCCGGAGTCGGAAAGGAAGGCCGCCGCCGAGAGCGCGAGCCGTAGCCGCGCTGAATCTCCCAGCCCCACAATGTCGCCGCCGCCGCCCGCTCCCGCCATGGCGGTGCCTCCTCGCGAAGCCGTGGCCGTGACAGGCAGCATGGTTGCCGGAGCCGCACGCGACGCGCTCTCTGCCGAAGCCATCAGCGCCGAAGCCGAGGGCGATGTTGTCGATAGCGGCCGCGCCGGCAAGATCGAAGTCGCCGACTGGAGCGCCGATCGCCCCTATCTCGATCGCTTCGACAAAGCGGGCGCAGACTACGAACGCGCCATAGACAGAGAGATGAAGGAGCAGGGGCTAATCCCGCTCTTCTGGTTCGATGTCGCCGAATGGCACTGGCGCGCTGGCCGAAAGGAAGAGGCTCGCCGCTCCGTGGAAGCCGCCCTCGATGTCCCCACGCGCGACAACCAGACCCTTGCCATCGTTGCCGCGCGTCTCGTCCGCTATGGCTCGCACGATCGCGCCATCTGGCTGCTTGAACGCCTGATGGAGCGCGAGACGGATCGGCCACAGCCGATGCGCACCCTTGCTCTCGCGCTCATCGATCGTGCGAAATATGCCACCACGACGGTTGTCGCCAAGGCCGATCTCGGCCGCGCGATCGAACTGCTGGCAAAGGCCGCCACATCCGTTACGGACGTTTCAGCCCGTGGCATCGAGACGGTCGTGCTGATGGAAGCCAACGCTGCACTGGCGAAGCTCAAGGCCATGGGTGGCTCATCCTCTGCGCTCGATCCCCGCCTGATCGCGCTGTTGGACACAGATGTCCGCGTCGTCATGGAATGGAACACGCCGCGCACGGATCTCGATCTCTGGGTTACGGAGCCTAAAGGCGCGAAGGTCGGCTATTCCTATCCGCTCTCGCCCTGGGGCGGAAAACTCTCCGGCGACGTCACCAACGGTTATGGCCCGGAAGAATACATCATCCACCGCGCCAATTCGGGCAAATACGAAGTGCGCGCCAAGACGTTCGCGTCGGATCGCGCCAACCCGAACGGCCCCTCCACGCTCACCGTTCGCCTGATCCGAAATTTTGGGCGCCCATCACAGAGCGAAGAGCTGATAGATCTCGAAATGCCCGCCGAAGATCGCGGCGAAATGGAAGTCGGCGTCTTCACGCTGGAATAGAAAACGCGCCGGAGGGTCACTCCGGCGCGTCTCCCACACACTTATATTTTCAGATCAGCCCGGGGTGGCGGGAGCAGGCGCCGGGACGGGCGCCGGTGCGGGCTGCGGAAGGTTCCGCGTCGCATCGCCAATGTCGTCAACTGCATCGCCCACACTGTCAGCCATACGTTCGATCGCCGTGTCCTGAGGGCTGGGGCTCGTCTCGCCATTGTAGAACATCCAGGCAAGCACGCCGACTGCCACGATCAGCGCGCCGATCGCGAAATACAGGAAGCCATTGCCGCTGCTTGTCGTGCGTTGCTCGGTCGCCATTGTGTAAACTCCCATCAATTGCGGGAGGTCAACGCCTGCATGTTAAGCCGGTTCCGGTGGGAACTCAGGCGCCGTTCGCGGCAAGCAGCACGGCATCCAGCATCGCAACAGTCGGGAAGCCGTCCGCCACCAGCCCCTTGTCCTTCTGGAACTTCTGAAGCGCCCCGCGCGTGCCGCGCCCGATAATGCCGTCCACCGCACCCGCCGAATGGCCCAGCTTGTTGAGCGCTCCCTGCAGATCCTTCGCCTGTTGCTGCGTCAGCATCACGATATCCGTCGGCCATGGCCGCGAAAGATCAGGCCGCCCCGCCAGCCGGTCCGCGAGCAACCCCACCGCCAGCGCATAGCTGTCGGCGTTGTTGTACTTCTTGATTGCGCCGAAATTGTCGAACAGCAGGAAGGCCGGTCCATACGATCCCGCCGGCAGGAAAAGCTCCGCCTGCAGCGCGTCCGAATTGGCAAACTCTGCCGCCGTCGCCGGCAGAAGCCCCATCGCCTTCCACGCCGCCACCGTCAGCTTCCGCCCATCGCCCAGCGAATAGTCGAACACTTCGGGGATGCGCGTCTCAACAGCCCAGGGCTGTCCCTTTTTCCATCCAGAATTGGTCAGGTAGTTCGCCGCCGAAGCCAGCGCATCGCCCGCATTCGTCCAGAGATCCTTGTGACCGTCCCTGTCGAAGTCGCGCCCGTGCTGAAGCAGCGTCGACGGCATGAACTGCGTCTGCCCCACCGCTCCCGCATACGACGCCTTGCGGAACTGGTCGCGCGTCGCTGACCCGTTCTCGATCAGCTGCATGATCGCCAGCAGTTCGCCCTCATTGAAATCCTTCCGCCGTCCCATCGCCGCCTGGCTGGCCAGCACGCGCGGCGCGTCATCCGTCCCGATGAAGCCGCCATAGCTCGACTCCATCCCCCAGATCGAAGCGAGGATCTCGCGCGGCGGCGCATAGGATTCCTCAAGCGCATCGAAGATCGCGACATTCGCCGCCATCTTGGCCTGGCCATTGGTGATCCGCGTCGGCGACACAGCCGTCTTCGCGTAATCCCAGATCGGCTTCACGAACTCCGCCTGGTTGTCGAACGATTGCGCCTGCACCGTCTGCTCAACCGGCACGAGCCCGTCCAGCACCGCCCGGATCACCGCATCATTGCGTCCCGTGCCATCTGCCTTGGCCGCGAACTGCGCCCGCCACGCGTCAAACCCGGCGTCCCCGGAACTCCCGAAGGCAAACGCGCCACCCGTCGTCCCATCGCTCGAAGACGGCGGGGCAGGCGAGGCCGGGGGCGTCTGCGGCCCATGCCCGCCGGCCATTTTCGTGCTCTCACACGCGGCTAGGGTCAGCCCGAGCAGAATACCCGCGGCGGCCCAGCGCTTGGATCGGACTGACATCATAAACAGTCTCCGGCGACCCCGCCCCGTCTTACCACGAACACTGCGGCAAGTTGGCAGGAATTTCATGAATGCCGACCGAACGTTAAGGCTAATTTACGTCTGCCGGCAGGCATCTCACGGGCGAGGGGCCCGTTGCGGTTGACAGGGCGTATGCCCTCCAGTAATTGCCCCGCTCCCGCAGTTCCAGATAGCCGTTGGCCCCATGAAAGTCCGTTCCTCGCTGAAATCGCTGAAGGGCCGCCACCGCGACTGCAAGGTCGTTCGTCGCAAAGGCCGGGTGTACGTCATCAACAAGACGGACCCGCGCTTCAAGGCGAAACAGGGCTAATCGCCCTCGGTTCCAGACCTCCCAGGCAATTGAACACGTCCCCGCTCTCCCAGCGGCTGCGACCGCTTGCCCGCATGATCCCGCCCCAGCATAGTGGGCGCATGTATCGTATCTCCCTCGCCCTTGCGGCCGTCCTCGCGCTCAGCGCCTGCGATAAGTCCTTTGCCCCCGGCACGGCCGGCGACGACGCGCCCGCTACAAAGGAACTCGCCGCCGCCGAAGGTGAAGCGGCTGAAGGCGAGGGCAATCTCAGCCAGGAACTGCTCGACCAGCTGAAAGAAACCGAAACCGACGAGGAAGCCGCCGCCCTCGAAGAAGAAGTCTGGGACGCCTGGCTCGTCTCCGGCAGCCCCACGGTCGATGTCCTGATGCAGCGCGGCCTCGAATACCAGCAGCTCGACAATGTCGAAGCCGCCCGCGATGCCTTCGACCGCGCCATCTCAATCCTTCCCGACTATGCCGAAGCCTGGAACCGCCGCGCCGTCCTGTTCTTCAACGATGGCAAGTTCGACGAAGCCATCGCCGACCTCGAATCCGCGATAACCCGCGAGCCGCGCCATTTCGGCGCCTGGATCGGCCTCGCAATGATCTTCGAGTCGATCGAACGTCCCGAAGCAGCCCTTCTGGCCTACGACAAGGCCCTCGCCATCCATCCGCACGCGCAGGCGGCGGTACAGGGCAAGAAACGCCTCGACCGCGTCGTCAACGGCAGCCCGCTGTAGCCCATCCTTCCCCGTTCACGGGCAAGGTGGACGCGAAGCGGACGGATGGGGGAGGCCGAGAGGGAATTCTCTCCCGCCTTCATCCCCCAAGACAACTCACAGCCCATGCACAGAGAATCCGCGCCTGCGGCGCTCGCGTCGTTGGATGTGTCCGCTCGTCCCGGTAAAAGAAGCCGCTCAGCTTCCTGGAGATCTCACATGGACGACGGCGCAGCAGCAGCCGCCCTCACGCAGGCGGCCCGCGACAAGCTCAAGCAGACGGTCATGAAGATCGAAAAGCTCGAGGAAGAAAAGAAAGAGGTCGGCGGCCAGATCAAGGACGTCTATCAGGAAGCCAAGTCGATGGGCTACGACACCAAGGCCCTCCGCGCCGTCATCCGCATCCGCAAGCAGGACCGTCAGGAACGCGAAGAGCAGGAAGCCATCCTCGACACCTATCTGCTGGCGCTGGGCGAGATCTGACGCACACGCCCGCATGGTTCGACTGACGCCGACTTTGTCGGCTGCTCACCATGAGGGCTGAACTGCCAATAGCTAAGTAGCCCTCATGGTGAGCAGGCCCGAAGGGCCGCCCGTCGAACCACGAGGGCGTGCTCACCAGCGCCTGTTCCCGAACGCCCAATCGCGTTAAGCTTTGCTCATGCCCAAGCGCGAAGTCGACAAGCGCAAGACCTCGAAGGCGCTCCGCAAGCTGCGCCGCGTCGCCGAGCGCGCGGCGGAGGAGGGCGGTCCCGCACTCACCACTTGGGAAAAAGACTTCGTCGAAGGCGTCACCGGCCGCCTCGAAAAATACGGCTCCGCCTTCCGCGATCCCGGCAAGGGCCGCCTCGAGGAAGCGCTCTCCCAACGCCAGTCGCAAATCGCCCGCGTGATCGAGAAGAAGACGCGCAAGCCCAAGGCCTCCGCGCCGGCCGCCCCCGATGGCGAGAAAACCCCAGACGCCCCGCGCTCCAGCTTCAAGCGCAACAGCGCGATGCGAAACAAGGCAAAGCCCGGCTGGAAACCCCGCGTCCGCGACATCAACGACGATCTCGAACCTTCGGCCCCGCCCGAACCCGCCCCCCAACCCGTCGCCTCGCCGGCCGCCAAGCGCGCCATGCTCAAGGTCATTCCCGGCGGAAAACGAAGCTGAAACGCCCTCCTTGCGTGTTGCGAGAGAGCGCGAGAACATGCCCGGGATAGTTCTCGCGGGGCCTATGGTCATGATGAAGAGGCTGGCGCTCGGATACGCGCTTCTCGGGCTGGCGCTCGCCGCGCCTGGGGCAAGCGCGCAGCCTGGCGGCGATCCGCTGCGCGGCCAGTTCGGCGCCATCGAGATGGCGATGACCCCCGCCGATGCCGCCGACGATGTCGCCCGCATGGCCGATACGCTTGCAAAACTCCCGTCCCAGCGCCCCGGCGTCGTCGACACCTACATCGTCTCCGCCTCGCTCTGGAACGATCCTGTATTCGAACGCGAAGCCAGCGAAGCCGCCGGAATCCTCGCCCGCCGCTATGACGCAACCGATCGCACCGTCATCCTCTCAGCCGGAACCGGCGCGAATGGCCCGCGCGCTTATCCCTCGTCTGCGCCGAACAATTTCAACGCCGCCCTCGGCCGCATCGGCCGCATCATCGACCCGAAGGAAGACCTCGTCATCGTCTTCGTCACCTCGCATGGCGGGCAAGACGGCGCCGTCGCCATCCAGGAAAAGGGCCGCATGGGCGGCGCCCTGCGCCCACTCCATTTGCGCACCTCCCTTCAGCAGGCCGGCATCAACACGAAACTCGTCA
>JAUYSA010000128.1 GCA_030696545.1 Hyphomonadaceae bacterium | reverse complement strand
TCCGAAATTTCCTCAGTTGTCGGTCATGGCCTGCGCGAAGGACGGAGTGTGGAGACCGTTGAAGGACCTGCACCTCTCCGAGGGCTACGACCTTGCAGGTCGCATCAATGAAGCCCTCTACGATGCCCGCCCCGAATTATTGTTGGCGGCGCTGACTGCGCAGGGACTGACGGATGAGCCTAGCAACCCAGGTGGATTCTTCGAGTGGATAGGGGCCAACCGGTGGCCAAAAGTCGAGGAAGTCACCGGGGGCTCTGCCCCTTGGCAGACGGTCCTTGGCAACTTGCCGGCTGAGTTCGAGGTCTTTGACGACAGGGGGACACCTCGAGAGATCAGACGGTCCGATCTGTCGCTGGGGTACTCTGCTCGCTTCAAAGCGGAAACCATCGTTGGCCTCAGCGATATCCTCAGCTCGGCAAGCAGTGATGCCATCGTCGCATGGCTCGCTCGAGATCCCCGGTTCGACGCGGCCACCGGCTACAAATTCCCCTGCGCCCTGGAAGCGCGCAAGAACGCCATCGCGAATTTCCGAAGCTATCGAGGGAATTTGCCGGATATGGTGCGTCAGCAGATTCGGGCCTCTGCTTGGCTCGAGTGCGTAGATGGCGAGAGGCGGGCGCCGGCCGAGGCCATGAGGGACCCAGGCCGCTTGGTCGGACTATTTGTTCGACCCCGGCAAGCGTCGGACGACATCGCTGAGGCCCTTTCGCTCGATCACACGCTTTGGGCCCGGGGTTTAGCGAACGCGTCTGTACCAGCAACGCTACAGGACCTTTCGGAGTCTGAGATCTATCACCTGCTTCACGGCCTCGAGGACCGGGGTTTCGAACCAGACCTAGTCCGGCGTTTCTACTTGCACATCCTCGAACTGGAAGACTTCAAGGCTGAGCACGGGGGCGCCAGCGGGGAGGAATTCAAGCAGGCGGGTTCGATCCAGGCCCGCCGCGGCCGTATCGTCGAATGGCTTTCCCCAGGTTCAGTATTTTACGTCGACCGTGACGGCATCCCCGCCTCCGTGCGCGAGCATATTCCGCTCATCGATTTGCCGACCCGACGGGGCGCCAAGCAAGTGTCGGAACGGTTTGGTGTCCAGCCTTTGGGCCGTCAAGACTTCTCGATCGAGATTGCGGCCTACAGCGCCGCGCCCGAGCCAGCCCGATCTTTGCTCGTCCACCGGTTCGCTGAATGCAAAAAATTCGTCCGAGCGCTACGGTCAGCAACGTCGTCTGACACGACGTCTCTGCGCCGGCTGGAACGCCTCCAGCTGGTCCCGTCGATTGAGGTGTCGCTGACGGTGAGCTTACATGAGCAGGGGTTTGGCGGCTCGCTTGAGCATTGGTCGCACTTGCTTGATGGCGACACGCTTTATGTGACCATCGAACAGGCGATGGAGCCTGCAAAGCTCCTTCATTTGTCGGCGAGCGCCGTTGGCGACGGCCTCGCGGAACTGTTCGAGATTCAGAATGGCGCCGACTTCGCCACCATGTTCGCTATGGCAGATGATGCCTCTAGGCGAATTATGTTTCGCAAATTCCTGCCGAACTTTTCGGACGATGAGCTCGAAGCCCTCTTCGGAGAAATCGACGATCCAGGAACGCCAGCGCCTCCGCGGTTCGACCCCTCTCGCCTCGCGGTCTCGCCGGCCGCTGCAAAGCAGGTAGCAACCGACCCGCCGGCCTCGGACGAATCATCGCGCCCGGCGCCAACCCAGAACGCGAATCCTGATGTCGTGGACGCGCACGCCATCGATCACGACAATTCCCCAGCGCATGGATCCCGCAAGGCAGGCCTACGCGTAAGCCGCGGGTCGGGCGCTTTGGGACGTGCACCGCGCGACCCAACGAAGACGGGGGACGCGGAAACCTGGGCGGCGCTTTTTGAGAAGCAGCAGGAGCGGCATCCGCTAGAGGTGGCCCACCTACAAGGCGAAGACGCCTTTGGTTGCGACCTGCTGTCATTCCTTACAACGGCCGATCAGGAAGCTTTCGAAGAGACGTTGGACGAGAATCTGGTGGCCCGTTTTGTTGAGGTGAAGTCCGGCGGGGTCCGTCTCACAACCAACGAGGTCAGGGCAGCCGAACGCTACGGCGATCGATATTGGGTCTACCGTGTCGTGTTTGACAGCGAGAGCCGCGAAGCCGCGACGCTGACCGCGGTATCAAATCCTCTCAGTCGGCAGTCGGCGCTCGCCACAGAGCTCACCGTGGATCTCAACGCCGTCACCGATCGACACGTCTACAGGGTGACGCGAATGGAAATGGCTAAGGAAGGCGAAGAGGTACCCACAGCTGATCCGCCGCCATTCGCCACACGGAAGTAGAATTGTAGGCGCGCGCCGACCACTCTGTCTCTCGCCAGCCCGGAACAATATGGCGGAGCAGGCGCCTAGATCTCGGGGTCAAACTGAGCCATCGTCTGGCATTGCCCCGCTGCGGTCTGGTGAGGGCCAAAGTCGAACGCCGAGCGCTGCAATCGACATCGCGCGCCGGCGCATAGCCTCCTCGTGCCAGTCAGGCTCACTAGCAATAGCAATATTCGTCTTCAGAAGAGAGTCTGCCAATCGCGTCTTCTTGCCGGCAAAGCCGCTGTTACCGACTTGAGAGTTGGCAGGAGGGGTGAGGAGGGTGAGGTTCGGCAGGGTGTGAATCACTGCAGTACGGCGATCGATCTCGGCCCGAAGCTCTGCATCGACGCCGGTCATCAAGTCGGCCGGCGCTATAGCGCCGCTCTGAAGCGGCCAGGAGGCCATCCAGCTTTGCGGCATGATGTGCTCGATCGATAGGCCCTCTTGGAGGGAGCCATTGATGTTGAAGCGATCGCGTGCCGCGAACTCCAGTTCCTCCAAAATCAGTCGCAAGCGGTTTTGCGGAATCCAGCCGTATTGGGGGCGAAGAAGTATTGCCGACTCCAGGTCAGCGTCCGTGGGAAAGCGCGATGTATCGCTACCCGCCTTGCCCTCGAAATAGGCAAGGAAACTCGCTTCCGAGACGCCTGTGGCAGTGAGCTGCGCGGCCACTTCAACGAAGATGTTGTTGTAATTTTTCGGGGTCAGATAGCAGAGCGCGCGTCGAATAACGTAACTGGCTACCACATCGTACAACCGGTCCTTCACTGCATCGGTGGCGTCGGATGCGGCGATGACGAGTACGAGGGGGAACGCGGTCGACACATCGAAAGTGTTCAGCCGCCGCGATAGCCTCGCCAGCGCGCTCGTTCCCGTGGGTTCGACCAGCAGCCGGTATGTCGGCGCATGCGCTGTCAGCGCGCTCAGCTCCGCCGCTGTGTCAGCGAAACCGCGCTTGGCGACAAACGCCTTATATTCCGAAAACAGTTCCCCCAGCGCGACGACCTTGCCCTGCTCCGCAGCCAGGACGTGCCCGAGGAAGAAGTCGATCCTGGGCTTTTTGATGCGGCCCTGGGTTTGCTCTTGCTTCCAAAACGGCTGCTCAAACTCCGACCAATGCTGGTCGAGCAGCGCCGCTTGGTCCTCATTTCGTCGGTTCGCGCGGTGAAAGACGTCATTTCGAACGAGATCCATAGCCGCGAGCGGCTTGCCGCCACTGTTTAGCGTCTCAAAAATGACCTGCGCATCGTCGTCAGCGGCAAGCGTGATGACGATCAATCGAAAGTGCTCAAAGAGAACGGTCGAGAGGGCTACGAGCCTCTTACGCAGGACAGCCTGGTCGTAGTCAGCATGCGCCGGAAGCTTCTGTCCCTCGGTGATGTATTGCTCGGCCTCAGTCCAAAAGTACCAATACGCCCACAGGGGCTCCGGCGCCGTCGGGTGAATTTTGCCGTTCTTGTAGAAGGCGTCAGGGTACTTCTTCGCGATGGCCCGCCAACCGAGGTTGACCAGATCGCGGAACATGGCCCGATCGTAGGTGGTCGGCTCAAGCTTGTATCGCTCAGTGGACGGGTCTTGCATCGGCGTGCCGTCGCTGTGCAGAACCAGGTCCGAAAGCTGGCGGGCCACGTCGTGAAAGCCATAGTCCGTTGCAACGTCGCGCAGGGCCGCGAAACACAGATGGAACGTCGTGAGACGCTGCTGCCCGTCCACGACGTTGAACGCCTGGATGCGCCCAAAAACGGGATCTGCATCGGGGATTAGCAGGAGCGCGCCCATGTAGTGCGAGAAGGCTACCTTACCCGTGGACAGTAATTCGTCGGACTTCCCTTCAATCTGATCAAACAGCGGTTCGAGTTCGCGCTTATTCCAAGCATAGGTACGCTGGTAAATCGGCACGACGAAGCGCTGACGTTCACTCAGGATCTTCCCTATTGAAAGTGGCTTTGCGTCCAACGGCCGTCTCCCCAAATCACCACTCAAGATAGCAAAAAGGATAGACCCCATCGAGTCGCTTCTGCTGTGTCGTACTGCTCGCCGAAAAAACCGGGGTTGGGCAAAAGCCAAGCTATGATTGCTGGGGCGGCTACTTGGCCCTCGCTCAGCAGGCAATGCATTGTCGTGCGGTATTTAGTGCCCAGCCTTATGGGAGCCTCGTTAAGCGCGGGTCGTAGATCCATTTTCGGAGCTTGGCGGCCGAGATCTGTCCGCTGTCCGAATGATCGGGATTGATGAGGACGTTCCACTCCTCCGGCACGATCGCTGAAGGCACGAGAAGGAGCGATGACGACTTCCCCTTGAGCCAATCTGTTCCGAACTGAACGCTGGCCCGACCAGCGGGCTGAGCGTCCCATCCTACTGGCAGGCTCGTCGGGATTTCCCGCTGCGCCGCTGCCCAGATGGCGTCCGGAATATCCACCTCCACGAGGTATCGATTGAACGGCAGGCCGCCGGCGTTCAGGTGGACGATTGTCTCAAGGCAGGCCATCGCCCGGGTCTCCGACGTGTAGACCACGGCTGTATCGACCTGATTCCAGCGCCCGCCAGTCTTCTTCGCCCCAGCGCCGGTGAGATCATTAGCCTCGAAAGTCGGCGTATCGGTTGCGATCCGCCAGACCTTGTGACTCACGCATAGGCTCCGCTCTGCACCTTCTCGAGCGTATTCGCCACGAGCGTCTGGCCCTCCATAGTGTCCATAAGATCCACTGGACGGACGCCCCCAAGCGCCGGCACAGGCTCCTGGAGCCAACGCGAAAGCCAGGCGGTCGCATCGAAGTCGCTTGGGGTAGCGGACTCTTGGATCATGGATTGGAGCTGACCGATAAGTTTGGCCATTCCGAGCACCCGTTCGCTTTCGTCGGGCGAAAGGGTCTTCCCCTCGGCGGCCTTCCTATTGACCGTCGCCGCTGAAAGCTTGAGTGCGTGAAAGGCGGCTGCTTGCCCGAAGGCGAGATCAGACAGAATTCGCTTGGCCGCCGTCGCTTGAACCCCATCCTTGATCATCTTGATCCGCTCAACCGGGGTCGCGCGGAACACCTGCAGGTAGGAATCCAGCGGTGGCAAACTCCCAACTGGGCCCTTGCGCGCCGTGGTCCGGACCGCTCTAGCTGCCGTCATGGATCGTGCTCCTTTGAGCAATTATATGGCTCATTTGAGCTAGAACACAAGATCGAGCCAGCTAGTGAGGCGTCGGCCGAGCCGAACACCCTCACCAGCCCGGATAGCGATCCCAAAAACGATCTGTGGATGCGTTGCTGGGACTGTAGCTTCCGCTCCACGTTTCACCTGCCTCGTTTTCGCCACCCCAGAACAGCCAGGCTGCGTCGTTGGCGAGTGTCTCCAGTTCGGCCCTCAGCTCTAGGCGGGCCAGCAGGTGTTGCGGGATCCAACCGTCGCCATAGGCGGCTCCCATGATCTGCCCCACCAGGGTCCCTGTGGTGTCACTGTCGCCATCGATGTTGATGGCTAGCCGCACAGCCTCGAACGGATCCTCACAGGTCAGCACGCACCAGAGCGAAATCGCGGCGGCCTCTTCAGCGATCCAGCCCTCACCCAAGCTTGGCGGCACTTGGTCTGATGGGCCCGCGCCCGCGGCCTTAATAGCTTCCCGCAGCGCCTGATCGAGTTCTGGAGCTTGGCCCCGACAGGCGACCATCGCCGAGCGAGCCGCTGCCGAAATGCTCGCGCCTTGGCAGATCTCGAAGATGAATGCGGCGAACCAGCCGGCGGCGACATGACCAGTCACATGGCCATGGGTCAGGGCTGCCGCATCTCGCGCGAGCTCAAACGGCGACTTGTCCATAACCGCGCCGATCGGCGCGACCCGCATGATTCCGCCTGCGCCCTTGGAATCGTTCGCTGCTGGGTCCCCTGGCCGCCACTGTTTGGCGGCCAGGGCGCCAAGGCAGGTGACGTCTGGGGCCCGCGGTGAATTGAGCGCCGGAAGTTGATACAGCCATCCGTCGATCGCAAAGCTTCCAGGTGGTCGAGGGCCCTGCGTTGCGTACCAGCGCAGATAGGCGCGATCGATCACTGCGATCGGATTGCAGATCCCCTTCCCCTCAAACCGCATTTCCGCCCGGATAAGCCCTTCAAGCGTGAACATGGTCATCTGGGTATCGTCGGTGATCGCGCCCAGCCTTCCATAGGCGGGGGCAAAGTCCGTAATGCCCCTTGGACCAAAGCGGGCCAGGATCGCCTGTCGCGTCATGAACTCGACTGGCGCACCCAGAGCATCCCCGAGTGCTCCGCCTAGGAGAACGCCACGGAGCCGGTCCTGCCGGCTGAGTGGCAGGTGATGGCGATGCGTGTCCGGTGGGCGCAGCCCGCGGACATATTCCGCTTGAATCGCGGTTTCGATCGCCCCGTCTCGTACGCTGCGCACTTTCGCAATGGCGTCTTCTGGTTGATCCCCGAACTCTACCAGCAGCTGGGCGGCGACAAGGCCCGTACGGCCTCGTCCCCCACGACAGTGAACCAACACGCTCCCGCCAGACTCCAGCTCGGCTCGGATCGTCGGACCCACTTCCTGCCAAGCCCGCTGGAAAGCTGCGCCTGGCGCGCCAAGATCTGCAATTGGCAGATGCAGCCACCGCATCCCTGCCGCTTCAGTCATCGCGCGTATGCCGGACACTCCAAGCGTCTTGAGCTCCGCGGTTTCCATCAGCGTCACAACGGTGGAGGCTCCCCACCGAGCGATTGCCGCTACATCCAGCCCGAGATCGCGCGCCCATGCCCGCCCAAAGACGCTCGGTCCGCATTTTCCTGGACAGAAAGTGAGCCCCAAGACCCCTCGTGCGCAGGCCAGTTCGTCGATCTGCAAAGGGTGGGTGAGGCTCGTTCTTTCCATGGGCGGCTTTCTGTTTGACAACGGGGTGTCATGTTCGTGTAAGAACGACACTTAATCAAAGTTACATAGTGTCGTCAATACACAAACATGCCTTTCACCTACGAATTTCCCCACCCGGCCGTCGCCACAGATATCGCCGTGTTCACGCTCATCGCAGGCGATTTATCCCTCCTGCTCATCAAACGCGGCGGTCCGCCGTTCGAGGGAAGTTGGGCGTTGCCAGGCGGTTTCCTGGCTCCCGATGAGGATCTCGATAGCTGCGCACATCGCGAGCTGAAGGAAGAGACCGGGGTCGATGCCGAGCTGCTGTTCCATTTCGCGAACTTCAGCGCCCCGGACCGCGATCCACGACAACGCGTCGTCTCGATCGCGTATCTGGCTTTGTTGCGGTTTGATCTCATCACGCTGAAGGCCGGTTCAGATGCTGCCGACGCGCGTTGGTTTCCGCTTGCGTCACTTCCAAACTTGGCTTTCGACCACCGAGAAATTGTCGACGTGGCGGTTCGTACCCTTCGAGAGCGCCTCGGCGATCTGGCGATCCTTTTCGCCCTGCTCCCTCAGTCATTCACCCTTACGGCGATGCAGGACGCCTATGACGCTGTCGCTGGTGCTCCGATCGACAAACGCAATTTCAGGAAGGTGGTCTTCGATGCCGGCCTGGTGGAAGACACCGGAGAGCTCTCACGCGGCCGGCACCGGCCGGCACGTCTCTACAGGCGTAAGCAGCCGAGCTAAGCAGTCGTCAGCTCTCGATGGGCGGGGAGTTTTAGCAAGCGCTGCGCTTGGGATGCTACCGCTCGAACAGAGCAGCATTGTCGCTCGCATGCCGATTGGCGACGAGCTCGAGCCTGACGGTCGCGCGCGTCGCAGCGCACAGAAGCAAGCGGTGGTGATGACTTAGACGGGCGCTGTCGGGCTCGATGTCCGTCACGATAACGGCCGGCGCTTGCTGGCCCTTGAAGCGGTAGATGGACTCGAACAGCAGCTGTCCCTTCGAGGCGAGCTGATTGCCGAGGTGGTCATACTCGCCGCTAAACCTCGCGAGCGAATGAACTCCCACCTTGTCCGTCCGCCCGAGGGTGGCTTGCCCAAGCCCGCGCAGCGATAGGACGACGATCTCGCTATGATCAAAGCCACGACCCACCAGGTCCGAGACGATCTTCGCCACGATCGTTCCCTGCTCGTCGTCGGACCGATAGGGGGTAACGCCCACTCCTAGTCCTGGGAGCGTGTTGGCCGCTTCAAAACTGAACGGCAACACACGCTGAATAAACCGCGCGATGCTGTCAGGCGAACGGTGGTTCAACCGCGCCTGGTAGCCAATGAAGCCTTCAGCCAACAGGTCGACTGTCGCAGTATTGCGAAGCTGCTGGTTCGGGTCCTCGAGCCAAATGAAATCGGCGTCGTTCGCCGCGAACACCCTGAGCAGCTGAAACCACTCCGGATCAAAATCCTGCCCCTCATCGACGATGACGGTGTCGAAGATCCAGTGATCAGGAACGGTCTCGCCCAGCGCCTGGTCCTGTAGGCGGACCCAAAAGTCACGTTCGCCAGCTTGGCTGAAGTCCGGCTTGTGGCCTCGATCCTCTAGGAATTTCGCAAGCAGGCCGTACCAGGTCTCGACCACGCCGCCGGCGCTTAGCCGGGCTCTCATGCGTTCGGCGAGCGGCCGGTTGTAGCAGACCAATAGCGGGCGGCGTCCGCTCGCCACCGCTGTCTCAAAGGCCTTCACCGCGACGCTCGATTTTCCAGATCCGGGCACGCCGCTGACGCGTAGGCGCATCGGCGACATTTCGATGCACGCCAGCGTCTCGGCGAGGCCGCCCGACAGCCGAACCATCGAGCGGTTTCCCGACGCGATGTGGGCGTGCACATCTGGGACGAGCGCCAGGGTTTGCTCGAAGAAGCGCAAGGCACGCCGCCCATGGTCGCTTTCCACGCCCGGCTCGAGGATGGCGCAAATGATCGCCCCAAGGCCGGAAGCCCTGGAAGCGTCGACGATGCGACTGGCGTCAAGTCCTGCCGCGCTCACACTCTTAAGGTGATGATCTGGGCAGAAGATTAGGTAATCAATGGATAAACTGGTCTTACCATGCTGCCAGGCGAACTTGCGACGGATCCCGTCGATAGTCCGATGCACCTGCATGGCGACATCCTTGTCACCTTCGCTGTAGGCCTTGACGAGCGTGCCGGAGCTTTCGTCCAACGCGCCGTTTTTTTGCTCAATGACCAGGATGGCGCCAGAGCGATTCACGATGATGAAGTCGGCCTCCCCGAACGAGGCCCCGGTCTTCCACTCGTTGGTCCAGTGGATGTTGTGGAAGATGGTGTAATCGGACGGCAGGGTCCTCTTGAGGAGCTCCAGCGTCATCATCTCGCCCGTGTGGGCGGCTTTCAGCGCACGGTGAGGAATGTCTGATGGGATTAGGTGGGCCATGGTTTCCACTTGGACTTCCAGCCAGCGTTACGGTGCCGCTGCTTTCGGCGGCGTTACCGCTCGCGGCGCGTTGTGCAGCTTACGTGCCCTGGACATCGTAGCGCGCCGTCCAAAACGGCCTAACTGCCGTCTTGCACGCGCCTAAGGGAGTTCAACGCTGACAGCCAATGTGCCTTCGGGTGCGCTTCGAAGACCGAATTTAGTACGCGCCGCATCAGCGCTGCCCTCGACCAACGCCAGGTTGGCGGCGCAGCACCTGAAAGCTGTGGGTGTCCACCGCCACGGTTACGGAACCGCATGTAGAATTCAGTCGAGCGTCCGCGCGCTAGCCCTAGGCTTCCGCTCGGAACCAGGGCGAAAGTCACCAATCAGGAAAATGGCCGCTCAGTGAATGTAACGGTCGCCGATCGCGGACCATACGTCGATGGACGCATCCTGGATCTCTCCACCAAGGCGGCAGAGAAACTCGATATGAAGGAAGATGGCGTCGCGCCGGTGAAGGTTGTTCCGACTGAGGCTCCGAAGTAGGCCGGCTCGACAAGCCTGAGCCCCCGGCGTGACCAAGGACTGACGCCGAGGGCTCATTAGCGAACCAGTCAGCCTCAGCTGGCTCGCGATCTGTCAAACATTTGGAGATCGCTGACAGTTCCCTGGCGGAAGCCGCCCTGACAGACAAAGCCCCCGACGTTCCAGCGCCGGGGGCTAAGCTAGCGCCGCGGCGTGGGACCCCGACGCGACTGACCTAGGGTGAAGTAATCCCGCGGAAGTCGTCCTGTTCCTTGCGCTGGTCACTGGGCGGCGGCGAAAGGAGCAGCCGATTTCAGCTGAGCCTGACGCCGCAGCCGAGTCTGGGTAAGCTGGAGCGCCTGCGGGGCCGGAACTCCAAGTCCGCCGCATCGTTCGAACCAACAGCGAACCTCCCATCAGCCTCGAGAAATTTCATGCGGAGTCTGGCTTGGGAGACACAAGTTGATGGAGGCATGAATTGGATATCTCACCAGAGATCCTCTACCCGATCGGCGCTCTACTGTTGCTTGGAGCTCTACTCTGGGGCGTTGTGCAATATCACACACGCAATCGAGCCAATGATCCTATTACCGAGAAGGCCACTCGCGACCTCTACGATAAACCGAGGGAGGAGTACGACCGTGAGCGGGAAGAACTGAAAGACGAACTTCGTCCCTCCTAGTTGGAACTCCGGTCGGGCGGTGGGATGGCGGCGATGCCGCTTTGGCCCGCCCGCGGGAGCGGTCCGAGGGGGCCTCAAGTTCGCTCCGCACCAGCGCGTCGAGGGACAGCGCTAACGACTAGCTGCGAGCCTTCGGCGAGCCGGGATCATGTCGCAATGAGCCCTGTTCGGGCTTACTTATACTTCCTACAATGACCGATAGTGAGGCCTTATCAGACACAAAGCGCCACCCTAGGTCATATGGCGTTCAGGCGAGACCTGCTCAGGTCGGTAGGCAGCGGCGGCCTCTTGTGAGCCCATCACCGCATCCTACACCGCCCCTCGGAGGGATGCGGGGTCGCCGCTGCACCGGCTAGATGAAGTGTTGGGTAAAGCTGATTGATCTCATCGGAAGAGCGCGACCGCAGCCAACGCCACGGCGAGCAACGACAACACGACCGCAGCTATCGCCCAGGTCCTAGCGTCCCGAGACATCCGGAGCGCCAACGCAGCTAGGTGCTCAGGCGTTAGGGCTTGGACGGAGGCTTGCGCTGAGCGCCTTCGATCAAGGCCTGCAAGCCAGGCATCCGCCAGGTTCCGCCGAACATCATCGTAGCCAGCCAATTGTTCGCGCACCCGCGCTTCGCCTTGGCGCTCGAACTCGGCGACGATTGGATGCTTCATCCCGCAGAGACGTGCGCAACGCTTCCCGGTTCCTGCGTGCGCAACACAACGAAGGTTGACGCACTGTTGCTACGAGGGCCGGTGGCGGCCGTTCGGAGGGGATGGGCGTGTGTAATGACTATCGCTTCGGCCAATCGCCCGACGCAATCCGCGAAGAGTTTTCGCAGCTGCAGCTGCCGATGCGCTGGGCCGAAGACACGACGCCAAACTATCCCCCTCGCGATGACATTCGGATCGGGGACACAGCGCCCATAGCCCGTCTGGCGGCCGATACGGTTGAGCTGTCTCTGGCGCCCTGGGCCTGGAAGACACCTGCCGGCAAGCCCGTGTTCAACTTCCGATCAGAAGGCCGTCGCTTCGGAAACAGCGAGCGCTGCCTCATTCCCGCCGACGGGTTTTATGAGTTCACGGCATCCGCCGATCCCAAGCAGCGTCTCAAGGAGAAGCACCTTTTCACTCTCGCCGGAGAGCCGTGGTTCTGGATTGCGGGGCTGGTGAAGGAAGGCGCTTTTGCGATGCTCACGACGACGCCGGGGCCTGATGTTGCGCCCTATCATGACCGGCAAATTGTGGTGCTGCCACGGTGGCAAGGGATCGAATGGCTGCAACTGACGCGACCTGAGGCGGAGCTGCTGCGGCCGCTGCCCGCGGGCAGTCTCCATCAAGAGCAGGTGCGCTAGCTGCTCAGCTTTTCATCGGGCACGGCTCGCCGTGGAAGCATCTAACCTTCACGTACGAATGACACGCGAAGGCAGGAATCTGGCGCAACCGTGTTGGCCGATATCCTATGGAAGATGCAGGGCGCTACCTACAGCAAGCTGCAGACTTGGAACGCGTCGCTCTAACGCTCACCGGTCGAGCGCGAGACATCCTGCTGCACATTGCAAAAGAACGGCGGCTGATCGCCAGACGGCTTCAGCACCGCGCCAAGCGAAGGCGTATCTCGGAAGAGGGGTGCTTCGCGCGCACCCGCCTGACCCAAGCCGACGGGAAACAGAGAGGCCTCCCTCCAATGTCACCCTCCATCGACCCGAGACAGCTGGCGGCGGAAATCGCAGCGTCAGTCTCTGAGTTCAATCGGCTGGCCAACCTCGCCGGCGAGCTCGGGCTGTCGGTGTATGCGGAGCTCCGTGAGCAGCCCATGCGTGACCAGCCTGCGCCGCGTCCAGTCTTGTCGGTTCAGGTGGTGCTTCCCGGCTGACGGTTCGCTCCCTTCCCTTCTTCCGATAACGCTCGATCTGCGCCGCGGCTGCCAACCGCACTTTGCGACGCAAATGCCATGACCCTCGCAGCGACGGAATCGTAATCCGCCGCTCCGCGTTGACGCCTAGCCGCCTAGCCTTGGGGGCCGGCGTCGCGGAGGACGGCATGATCGAGCATCGCAATCCCGCCTTCGGGCGAATGATCTCAGACTTCGTGCGACAGCGCGGGCCCAGCGTGTTGCCGCCGCGCGCTGTGGAGCAGCTTCGCGCCTATCTC
>JAUYSA010000110.1 GCA_030696545.1 Hyphomonadaceae bacterium | reverse complement strand
TCGACCATCTCGGCCTTCACAGGTCCGAGGTTCGACATCGCTGACGAGATCTCACGCAGCTCTTCGTCGTCGAGCCGATCCCACACGGGCTTCGCATCTTCGCCCAGCGAGAGCAGAAGAATCGCAGCCTTTTCCGAGCCGTGAAGCGTCTTTACGGCCGTCATCGTTTCAGCGATGCGGCGCTGCGTATCGTTGTGCGTGTCTTCGCGCGTAAGACCCGACGGCTGCGGCGCAGCGTCGGCTTCGGGCGCTTTCAGTGCGGCGGCGGACTTGCTCATGCTGCGCGATCCGACGGTTCTTCAGCAAGCCACGAGCGGATGATCGAGACTGACTCGTCCGGGTGGCTGGCGACGACTTCCGAGATTTTCTTGATCGAGGACGCTTTCACCTGGCCGGAAATGCGCGCCACGTCGATGCCGGCATCAAGGCGGTCCGGCATCGGGGCGTCGAAGCCAACCACGCGACCTTCGTTGAGGGTGATCAGGTTCTCCTGACCCGGGTCGTGATGCTGAACCTGCTGCGCGCTTGCGGCAGCGGCCTGCATCGCCGCGATGGCCTTGGCGCGCTTGGCGCCTTTCAGCTTGGCGATCTCGGGCGGAAGATCGCCCTGATCAGACTTCGAGAACAGGCCGCCGATCAGCGGGCGCAGGACGAAGAACACGAGGGCGAGAGCGGTCAGCAGCAGTGCGACAATCTCGCCGATGTGGAGAAGGTCGAATTTGTCGAAGTCGAACGCGCCCGGCGCCGTCGCCCCATCAAGCGATGTGTCGGGCCGCGCAAATGCTGCGCTCTCCACAGTAACGACGTCGCCACGTTCCTGGTTGAACAGGACTGCGGATTTGACCAGTGCGATGATGCGGTCGATCTCTTCCTGGGGGCGAGGCTGCCACGTGGCGGGCTGGCCTTCAGCGCCGGCTACGCGCATGTGATCGATCGCCACAGCCACCGATAGACGCTGGATCTTGCCGCCTTCGACAACTTCCGTGCGCAGCGTCTTGTCGATCTCGTAGTTGACGGTTGATTCGTTGCGGCTGGAGCTCGACTGGCTCTTGGGCTGTGGGGCGGCGACCGGATCTGCGCCGGTGGGCACGTTGTTGGCCACGGTCGTTTCGTCGCCGGGAGCCGCATCCTGGCTGTTCGCGGAATCCTCGACAGTGGTTTCGGACCGGACCACGCGGCTGTCCGGATTGTAGGTTTCCGAGCTCTGCGTGACCTTGTTGAAATCGGCTTCGACCGACACCGTCACCTTCGCGGCGCCTGGGCCCGCAATGTTCTCGATCACATCAAGAACCTTCTTGCGGTAGCTTTCTTCCAGCGTTGCGCGGCGCTCATCAGCGGTTGTGCCACCACCAATGCCGCTGCCAGCTGGATCATTCTCGTCCGTGGCGGCAGCGAGCAGGCGGCCATCCGTCGAGGCGATTGTCACGGCGCTGACTGCGAGGCCGGGAACCTGCGACGCCACGATGTTGCGGATAGCGCGGACTTTTTCCGGCGACATGATGTTGCCGGTGATCTTCAGAACCACCGATGCCTTCGGCTTTTCGGAGTTTTTCTGGAAGAGCGGACGGTCGGGCACCGAAAGGTGGACGCGGGCGGATTGCACCATGTCATAGGCCGAAATCGTACGCTCCAGCTCGCCCTCCATGGCGCGGAGCTGCTTGATGTTCAGCACGAACTGGGTCTCGCCCAGCGCATCCGACTTGTCGAAGATTTCCCAGCCGATCGATCCGCGCGTGGGCAGGCCCTGCTCGGACAGCATCATCCGGGCGTCTTCCACCTTGTCGGCGGCGACGAACACGGCCGAGCCGCCGCCCTCGAGCGTGTAGGGGACGCCCGCGGTGTCGAGCTTGTTGGTGATCTCGCCGGCTTCTTCGAGGTCGAGGCCGGAGAAAAGAAGTTTCTGCCCGCCGGACTCGCCGCGGAGCATGATGACGCCAAGGCCGCCGCCAACGAGCGCGACGACGACGAGCGCCGCAGCGATTCGCATCCGGCCGGAACGCGCGAGTTGCGCCACCAGGCCTTTGGATTCTTCGGTTTTAGGATCGGCCATGAACGCCCGGAAAAAAATGCCTGCGTCGCGATTTGCGACTAGGCAGGAATTTCCCTGTGCGTGGTAAACGCGGCCTTAAGAAACCAGATTAGCTTTGTTAGCGAAACCTTAAGATCGCAAGCACGCCGTCCCTCCCCATAGTCCCGGGACGGCGCTTGCGAAGTGGTTTAGCGGTAGTTTTGCAGGCGTGTGGTGCGAAGACCCTTGACGCCGTGGCGCTCGTAGAGGCGCTCCCAGCCACCAAATTCTTCTTTGGAAAGTTCGTAGCGCTCGCACGCATCATCAGCGGACAGGAGCCCGCCATGAACGGCTGCGACGACTTCTGCCTTGCGGCGAGTGACCCAACGTTGAATCCCGGGCGCAGGAAGATCCGCCAGGGTAATGTGACGTCCGTCCGGGCCCACGACGGCCGCGCTGGACGCGCTTTGGCTCAGCATGGAAATCTCCGTTTGCTGCTTCAGTCTGTAGCGAGACCATACGCAGCGGGTACTAAGGGCACGCTCAGGTCGACGCGCCGCTTTTCGGCAAAAAACCGCGAAAATTTCATGTAAATGCAGGGGCTTCGGATACCATTCCGAAACGCGGCAGACGCGTGGGAAGAAGCGAGCGATGAGGCACGGCGCGGAGTCAGACGCGTTCTGCGTCCCCAGATCCGTGTGTGTCTCCGTGCGGTCATCACTCGCTGGTCCCTACGCGACTATCGTTTCAGCCTGATCAGCTCGTCGAGCATCTCGTCGGCTGTGGTGATGATCTTCGAGGACGCCGAATAGGCGCGCTGCGTCATGATGAGGTTGGAGAACTCTTCCGCGAGATCTACGGTCGAAGCTTCCAGTGCGCGCGCCGCGATCGTGCCTGCGCCGCCAATGCCTGCGCCGCGCATCGAAAGAGCGCCGGCGCCCGGCCCAAGCCGATAGACGCCCCCATGTTCCGGTAGCAGGCCGTCGACATTGCCGAATGTCGCCAGCGGAACCTGGTAGATGCGACGTGTGAGGCCGTTGGTGAAGATCGCTGTGACATAACCGTCGTCGTCGACATCAACTGATGCGAGCGAACCGAACGGCGTGCCGTCGACTTGCGAGGTTCCAAGCTGAGAGGGCGAGTCGTAATTGGTCAGGCCGCCCGGCGTGCCCGGTCCGCACATGTCGAGCTTGTTCGTTTGCGCAGCGAGGCCGAGCGTGCCTGCCCATTCGGGACCAGCGCCCGTCCCGGCTTCGCCAATCGTCAGCGACAGGGGCAGGGTCGAGTTGGTTGCGTCCAACTGACCAAACGGCGTGAACGCAACAATGCCCGTCGCCAGCTGGCCATCGACCAGTGTGCCGCCGCCAGGGACAACGTCTCCAGCCGGCATATGCACTTCAGTGTACCACTGGTTCGGTCCGGCCTTCAGGAATGACATGGTCAGCGTGTGAAGCCCGCCCTGGCTGTCATAAACCTGGATCGGAACCTGGAAGTCGGGCGTAACGGCGCCGGACGCCATGTTGTTGGTGCTGTCGGAAGCATCATAGGTAGCGCCCGATACAGCAGCAGATACCTCCTGCGAGGACTGCAGGTTGGCCGACAGCGACAGACGTGCGGTGGCTTCGGCGCCGCCGGCGATGCCAGACACGCGGATGGGCTCAAGGCCATTGAGGTCGGTCGGGTTCGCTGTGACCTGGCCGGTGGAGTCGACCGGCCAACCCTGCAGGTAGTAACCCGCCGTGTTCTGTAGATACCCGTCGGAATCGGGCGTGAACTGCCCGGCGCGCGTATAGAGGTAGGGGTCCCGCGCCGTGACGTCATCGCTGCGGCCGCGCACGACGAAGAAGCCGTTGCCCGAAACAGCGAGGTGCGTGGAAACAGAAGAAGCGATCGTCGAGCCCTGTTCGCTCATCAGCGGCGAGGAGCGGCTGGAGACACCGCCCGCATTGTAGGTGGACTGCCGGTTCTGCGAGTTGAGCAGCGACGTGAAATCATTGCGCAGGCGCTTGTAGCCAACCGTGTTGACGTTGGCTATGTTGTCGGAAATCGAAGCAAGCGCGCTGGAGTTGGCGCGCATCCCAGCTGCGCCGGCCAGCATGGCGGAGTTGATACTCATGGTCGAAGCTCCCAGAAAACCTGCGGGGCAGGGTTCGTTACTGTTGGGTTGGTTGGCCGCTTATGCAGCCAGACGGCGCGCTTCTGCGCCGGAGAGTCTTGTCGCGGCTGACGCTAGTTCGTCGCCGCAGTCGTGTTGTTGTTCATCAATCGCTTGATGTCGGAGAACGCGAACACGCCGGCTGGCGTGGTGAGCGCGGGCTCGCCATAGCTGAGATCGACGCCGGTGATGTTCGTCACGAGCGAATGCGATGGTGTAATGGCCTGTTTGTTGGCGTCTTCGGCGACAACGCTGATCCAGTAAGGCTGGTCGAGGGCGGCGGTGCCGCCCTTGTTCAGTTCGCCATTCCAGGTGAATTCGTGGCTGCCGGCGGTGAGTTTTCCGGCTTTCGAATAAAGAACCTTGCCGGCTGCGTCAGTCACCGTGACCGTGGCCGACGAAGCGTCGGAGGGAAGTTCGTAGCGCCATTGTACCGGCTCGCCGGTGAACTGCGCACCGGCTGAATCGATCTCTGCCACCTGGCCGAGATAGCCCGACAGCGATGCGCCCGCGCTGGAGTTCGTGGCGGTGATCAGCGTTTCCAGCTGCGTGTTCACGCGGATCTGCTGTTCCACGCCTGAGAACTGGACGAGCTGGTCGGTGAACTGCGTCGAATCCATCGGTTCGAGCGGATCCTGATTCTGGATTTGCGCCGTCAGGATCGTGAGGAAGGTGTCAAAATTGCTCGACAGCGACGCCGCCGACGCCGCGCCGCTGGACGGCGTGGCGGTGGGTGGAGGTACGAAGGAGATCAGGTCAGCCATGTCTCAGCTCCTTCACGCGACAAGATCAAGGCGCGACGAACGCCACGGGCGTGCGGCGGCGGCAGTCTGGGCGTCAACAGCGACATCGGCAGTCTTGAAGCCGCGCCACACATTTCCATTGCCGCCTTCATTATTCTGGCCGTCAGCGGAATTGCGTCCCTGGTCACAGGAAAGCTCGAACTTGATTCCGCCCTCGGCGAGATCAAAGCCGGCGTCCGCCAGCGCTCGTTCGAGCGAGCGTTGGCCGCGCATCAGATCGGAAAGCGCCGCGCTGTCGTGAGCCGCCAGCACGGCGTGAACTTTTTTGTCGGCGCCGACTTCGATGCGTACGTCCACCCGGCCCAACTCAGCCGGATCGAGACGCACTTCATAGCGTTGCGCTCGGCCATCGAAGCGTTCGACCATGCGCTGATAGACCTGGATGGTCGTCGTGGGCGCGTTCTGAAGGGCGGGATGTGTTTGCGCCGCACGAGCTGTTTCCGCAGATGACGTACGCGAAGAGGTGAGGGCATCGACCGATGCTGCAGGAGCCGGCGAGGGCGCAGCGTCAGTCTTGATGTCGGGCGCCGCTTCAGCGGTTGCCGCGGCCTGGATCGCCTTGTTTGTGCCGGTCTGCGTCTTCGCAGCGGCATCAGCAGGCGTGCTCGCGGCCGGCGACGACTTGGATTGGGAGTCTGTCGCGCTTTCGATCGGCGTAGCTGCGCGCTCGGCGCCCGGGGCGGAGAGCGCGGTAACTTCCGGCGCTTGCGTCAGAGTAGGCGCAGCAACGGGAGTGATGGCGACGGCGGTTACGGCTACGGCGACAGGCTGAGCTTTGCCGTCCCCAACAGCGGTTTCAACCGAAGGTTCGGTCGCGTCGTCGGCTTCGACTTTGGGCTCTTCAGCGGCAGGCTGAATTGATTTCGGGGCTGATGCGGCAACTGCAGCTTGGGCAACTTGCACCGTCGGCGCTGCGGTGACGGTTGCCGGTGCAGGGGTTGCGGCCGTCGCTGCGACCGGGGCGACCGGCGTTGCAACTTCAATGTTCGGAACTTCTACTGATGCTTCACCCTGCGGCTCAACTGGCGGGGCAAGCGTCAGGCCAGCGAGTATCGCTTCAGCTGAATTGACGGCAGGCGTGGCTGGCGGCAGTGCGGGCTGGGCGGGAACGATCACGATATCCACCGCCGTCGTGATGTCGTCGTCGGGCTTGGCCTGAGCCGTTTCCGTTTCCAGCACGTCAGCAAAATTGACGTCGCCGTCTTTCGCTGGCGAAGCCTTCGCCACGGGCTCAGGCCGCGCGACGGGCTTGGTCGGAATGAGGTCGACTGCTGATGTCACGCCCGGTCCATGCTTCACCGTCTCCGGCCCATGGCGGGCGCGGAGCGTGAGATGAGTGTGCAACCCGCGAGCCAGTAATCTTTAGGATGAAAAGTCCCTGCAAATGGGCATTCTGCTGGTTAACGCAACGGGTGCTGAAGGCGCTGATGCGGCAAGAGTCGCTGGGTTGCGCTGCAGAACTTGCCGGGCGGATGGTCGTTTCGGCCGTCAGGGACCACAGGCCAGGAGAGCGCTCCAGATCCCGTCCACCATCATCTTCCATGCTGGCCCGCAACTTGCGTGGTTAACGGCAACGTTGTGGCCAGTGAGCCAGGACGTTCGGGGCAGAAGCTCCCGTCGCGTGAATTTCGCGAATGTATTCAGTAAGATGGAACGATGCTGGTGAAAGCTGGTCGCACAGAGCGGCCCGGCAGATCGCGCCTACCCGTCCCTCACGGTGGGCAAGAACTGCAGGGCTCCTGATGGAGATGCGATCGTGTCGCTGAGCAGCATCATGTCGACCGGCCTTTCGGCGCTGGCTGCGAACCAGCAGGCGCTGAAAGCGACTTCGACCAACGTGGCGAACGTCAACACGGTTGGCTATTCGCGCCTCGACGTGCAGTTCATCTCGCGCCAGGCGTCAGGTGGATTGTCAGGCGTCGAGATCGAAGTCACACGCGTCGCCAACGCCTATCTTGCCGCCGCAGAAATGCGCGGCGCGGCCGATGTTGCATCAGCCGACATCCTCTCGCAGTTCATGGACCGGGCCCAGGGCCTGCTCGGCGATCCGTCGGATTCCTCGTCCGTTTTCTCAACGCTCGACCCGGTGTTCGCCAGCTTTGGCGCGCTCGCGGTTGACCCGGCATCCGCGCTGCGCCGCTCCTCGACCCTGTCCGACCTGACAACTCTGCTGGCGCAGCTCGATACCACGGCCGAGGAACTCCAGGCCCTGCGCAATGAATCGCAGTCGCGCATCGTATCGTCGCTGGAAGAAGCCAACTCGCTGATGAGCGGCATCGCCAAGCTGAACACGTCGATCCAGCGCTCCACAATTGCCGGCGTTTCCGCAAGCGAGGCCGAAACCGAGCAGCAACGCATGATCGACCGCTTGTCGGAGATCATCGACATTCGCGCCCAGAAACGCCCTCTCGGCGGCCTCGAAGTCCGCACCACGGACGGCCTGTTGCTGGTCGATCTGGATGCGGCAACCCTCGGGCTGGATTCGACGACCAACGGCGAGCCTTATCCCAGCGTCGTCATGATGGCGCCGCGTTCCACCACTGAAACACCGCTCGAAACGCACCTGTCAGGCGGCGAACTCAAAGGTCTCCTGCGCGCTCGCGACAAGGAACTGGTGAACCTCCAGCTTGCCTTCGGTGAATTCGCCGCGGGCGCCGCGGAGGCCCTGAACGCTGCGCACAACGCAGCCAGTACTGTCCCGGCCCCCACATCCATGATCGGGCGCAATACGGGGCTGCTCGAGGACGATCGCCTGAACTTCACAGGCGTAACAAACATCGGCATCGTCGATGATCAGGGCAACTTGCTGCGCAATTTCCGGGTCGACTTTGACAACGGCCAGATCCTTGACGACCAGGCAAACATCACGACGTTCGGCGCCACGATCGCAGACCTGCAGACCGCGCTCGAAAGCGCGATGGATCCGGATGGCACGATCAGCTTCGCCAACGGCGTCATGCAGATATCGGCTGATACGCCGACCACCGGCATCGTGATCGCCGACGACCCTGCCAACCCGGCCGCACGTGCAGGCCGCGGGTTCTCTCACACATTTGGTCTCAACGATCTCGTTTCACACGGCCAGCCGTTGAGCTACGCGACGGGGCTTTCTGCGCTCGATGATCATGGCTTTGCCGATGGCGAGATAAACTTCGCGATACGCAATCAGGACGGCTCGATCGTTCGCACTTTCGACTTCCACGTGACAGCTGGCACGTCCCTCGGCACGCTGCGCAACCAGCTGAACACCGCTCTGCAGGGGTATGGGCAGGCAACGCTCGACGCCAACGGCCGGCTTTCACTGACGCCCACCAACACCAATGTCGGCCGCGTTGACGTGCTGCAGGATACGACAGTTCGCGGCGACACATCCCTGTCGATGTCGCAACTATTCGGCTTCGGTGAACAGCTGCCGATCGAGCGCTCGCGCAGCAACAGCATTCGCGCTGACATCGCCGCAAATCCGAATCTTCTGGCCGCTGCACAGGCCGATCTCGCTGGCGCTGCTGCCGGCACGCGCGTCCTGTCGCCCGGCGACGGTCGTGGCGCGCTGGGACATGAAGCCGCTGGTTCCAAGTCGCGCACGTTTGCGAATGCCGGCGGGCTGACAGGACAGGTCACGTCGATTTCAGACTACGCCGCGCGGCTGGCTGGCCATGCAGGCGTGCGGGCCGAGGCGTTGGACTCCGCCAAGTCGGCGGCGCAATCCGTGCGCGAAGAGGTGCGTGAGCGCCGAATGAGCGAAGAGGGCGTCAACCTCGACGAAGAACTGGTCAAGATGACAACCTACCAGCAAGCCTATTCCGCCGCCTCGCGCATGATCCAGGCGGCGAAAGACCTGTACGATATCGTTCTGAACATGGTTTGAGGAACATAAATCATGGCCCGCATTTCCTCTGCGATGATCCCTTCGGCCTCACTGGCCGACATTTCGCGCGCCCAGCAACAGCTGGTCGAAGCCGCCCGCCAGAGTTCGGCGCAGACACGCGCAAGCGACCTCAAGGGCTATGGCCGCGAGGCGCAGACGCTTGTGTCCGCCCAGCGGCTTGTGGCGCGAACGGAAGGCTTCCAGGGAACTTCGCGCGAACTGACCACGCGAATGCAGATCCAGGATGTCGCGATCGGCCGCGCAGCCGAAGCTGTCAGCAAGCTCAAGGCCGACCTGTTCCAGAACGTCGGACTCGAAAGCGGCGAGGGCGTGCGCGCCCAGCTGGAGGAAGCGTTCGCTGTTCTGAAGGATGCGATGAACACCAATCTTGGCGGCCGCTATCTTTTTGGCGGCGTGCTGAATGATCGCCCCCCCGTAACCGTCGACTCATTGAGCGATCTCGCCGCAAATCCGTTGACCGACGCGATCGAGCAGGGGGCCGAAGCGCAGGTCATGCGCGTGGAAGAGGGGCGAACCGTTCAATCCGGCATCGTGGCTGACGATGTCATCTCGCTGGCGATGGCCTCGATAAAGCGTCTTGCGGAAATCGATGAGGGCCCGGATGGCCCGTTCGGCGGAGACCTCACCGAAGTGCAGAGGCAGGCGATCCAGAGCGAGTTGACCATGCTGTCCGGCGCTTTCGATCATGTCCTTGAGCGGCAGGCCGAAAATGGAAGGCTGTCGAAGGAAGTGGAAAGCGCCTCGACCCGCCTCACATCACAGCTCAACGCGCTGGACGAAGCGATTGGCGGCATCGTGAACGTCGACCTTGCAGAGGTCGCGGTGCGACTTAACCAGGCGCAGTTCGCCTATGAGTCGTCAGCAAGCATCTTCAACGTGCTGCGGAACCTGTCCCTGCTGAACATCCTGAAGTAGCGAAGACGGCCAGACGCAGCGTAAGGCCCTAAATTCCCTTTGTTTTCCGCAATGCCTCGAATTGGATGGCGGGCGGCTTGCTTCCCGTTGAGCAAGTGTCAGGTTGCGGAAAACAATAGTCTTCGAGGGAGGGCATGATGATCAGATCAGGCGTAGCGCTGTTTGTGCTGGCAATGGCGATGGCCGGTGCAGCCGAGGCTCAAGTGGCTTGCGAGTCGCTCAAGGGTTTCACCGCCCCTGAAGTGAAGGTCACAGCAGCGATGGCGGCGACCTCGCCCGTACCGCTCTGCAAGCTCGATGGCGTCATCGGCAAGGAGATCAACTTCACTGTCTGGCTGCCGGATGCGTGGAACGGCAAGTTCGTGATGGGCGGCCAGGGCGGTTTCGCCGGCCGTGTCGAGAGCCAGGCGATGAGCATGAACGCGCTGCAGCGCGGCTACGCCATCGCCGGCACTGACACGGGCCACACGGGTCCCGCCGGCGCAACAGACGGCATCTGGGCGATGGGCGATCTTGAGCGCGTCGTGAACTATGCGCACGCGGCGATCCATCGCGTCACGGTCACGTCGAAGGCGCTGCTGCAATCACGCTATGGCCGCGCGCCCGAAAAATCCTACTTCGCCGGTTGCTCGAACGGCGGACGCGAAGCGCTGATGGCGGCGCAGCGTTATCCTGACGACTTTGACGGCATCATCGCCGGCGCACCGGCGATCGACTTCCAGGGCATCACGGCGGCCTTCGCGACAGTCACCCAGAAAATGTATCCCGATCCGAACAAGCTTGATGCCCCCGTCCTCGACAAAGCCGCACGCGACACGGTCTCGAAAGCCGTGCTCGAAAAGTGCGACACCCTCGACGGTCTGAAAGACGGCGTCATGAACGACCCGCGCCAGTGCAAGTTCGACATCAAGACAATCCAGTGCAAGGGCGGCGCGAAAGCAGATTGCCTCTCGGCGCCTCAGGTCGCGGCCGTCGAGGCAATCATCAAGGGCCCGATGGTCAACGGCAAGCCATTCCATGTCGGCTTCCCCTATGGCGGTGAATTCAACGACGGCGGCTGGGGCTCATGGCTCGCCGGCCGCAAGGACGGCGCAGGCGCCGGCCGGCCTAGCCTCGCCTACGGCTTCTCGACAGACTTCATGCGCTATTTCGTGAAGCAGGATCCCAACTGGAACCACAACCAGCTGAACCTCGCCGCATTGCCCGGCGAGATGAAAGCCGTGCAGGCGACCCTCTCGCCCACCAACCCCGACCTGTCGCCCTATCGCAAAAGCGGCGGCAAGCTGCTGATGTATCATGGCTGGTCGGACTCGGCGCTCTCGCCCTTCATGAGCCTCAACTATCTCGACAAGGTCTATGCCAACGACGCCACGGCGAAAGCCGATGTCCGCCTCTTCATGATGCCGGGCGTGATGCATTGCGCAGGCGGCCCCGGGCCGGA
>JAUYSA010000173.1 GCA_030696545.1 Hyphomonadaceae bacterium | reverse complement strand
GTGCGTGCGCGCGAGATCGACTGCCTTCAGGCCGTCGCGACTTTCGACGGTCTGAAAACCAAAGGCGTCCAACAGGTCGCAGAAGAGCTTCATGTTGAGCTCGTTATCTTCGACGACGAGGACTTTCTTGGCGGGGGGCGTCGCCATCAGCACATCACGCTTGGACCGAGACGGGTTGATTCCCGCATTTGTTCGTTCTTGTTAGACCTGAGAGTATTAACCGCCTATTTTCAACTGCCGCTGGCAGAGCAGCGCGCCCCGCGCTGCAAATTAACAAAACTGCCAGTTTTACAAACGCTTCCGGCCGGATCTGTATCTTGAACGGAAAGATTGCTGCCAGCAACGGTAATTTACGTGTGGCCTGCCGGGACTGCCTGACCGGCTGGGAAGGGATTCGGCCGCGCTGTGCGACGTGCGGATCGGTACGGATGGTCTCGCATCCGAAGCTTTTCGAACTGTCGGTGGCGCACATCGATTGCGATGCATTTTACGCCTCGATCGAGAAGCGCGATCGGCCGGATCTTACCGGGCTGCCGGTGATCATCGGCGGGGGCAAGCGAGGGGTGGTGTCGACCTGCTGTTATGTGGCGCGGACGTATGGCGTGCGCTCGGCCATGCCGATGTTCAAGGCGCTGAAGCTGTGCCCCGACGCGATCGTCATCAAGCCGCGCATGGACCTGTACGTCACCGAAGGGCGGCGGATACGGGAGATGATGCAGCGGTTGACGCCGCTGGTGGAGCCGGTGTCGATCGACGAGGCGTATCTGGACCTGTCGGGAACGGAGGCGCTGCATGGGGCGCCTCCGGCGATCAGCCTGATGAAGCTCCAGAAGGCGGTGGAGGCGGAACTCGGGCTCACCATCTCGGTCGGGCTGGCGAGCAACAAGTTCCTGGCCAAGACGGCGAGCGAGGCCGACAAGCCGCGCGGGTTCTTTGCGCTGTCGATCGACGAGGCGCCGGAGTATCTGCGCGACAAGTCGGTGCGCGTGATTGGCGGGATCGGGCCGCAGTTCGAGAAGAAGCTGAACGGCGACGGCATCCGCACTGTTGGTGACGTGCAGAAACTGGACATGAAGACGCTGATGAAGCGGTATGGCGAGACGGGGCTGTGGCTCTACAATTGCTCGCTGGGGCGGCATGACCGCAAGGTTGATCCTGATGGCGAACGCAAGAGCGTGTCGTCGGAGACGACATTCAACGAAGACGTCTCTGACCCGCGCACGCTGGAGGACATCCTCTGGCGCCTGAGCGAGCGGACGGCGGACCGGGCGAAGCATTCGGGAGTCGAGGGGCGCGTTGTCACGCTGAAGCTGAAGACGCATGACTTCAAGAGCTTTACCCGCCGCGTGTCGCTGAACGAAGCAACGCAGCTTGCGCAGGTGATCTTTCGCGCGGCGAAGCCGATGCTGTCGCGCGAAACGCTGGGCCAGCGCTATCGCCTGCTCGGCGTTGGCATATCGGATCTGGTGGATGCGAAAGCCGACGCCATGGACCTTGCCGATCCGAAGGCGCTGAAACGCGCAAAAGCAGAGCGGGCATCCGACAAGGCGCGCGAGAAGTTTGGCGACGGCGCTGTCATGACGGGGCGCGGCGCGCGCATCCAGAAAGCACGCGAGGACCGCAAGACGTGAGGCTGGATGAAACTTTCCGCGCGAAAGTCTGGAGCCAGGAAAGCACCGGGGCCTGGCACTTCGTCACCCTGCCCGCAGACTTGTCCAAACGCATCAGGATGCTGACCACCGGGCTGCGCAAGCCATTCGGATCGTTTCATGTGGTGGCGAAAACCGGGAAATCGACCTGGGACACTTCACTGTTTGCGGATCAGAAGCGTGACGCATTCCTGTTGCCTGTGAAAGCAGACGTGCGGCGCAAGGAAAAGATCGCGCTGGGCGACACGATAGAGGTATCGATCTCGTTCGGGCTGTAGGGTGCATTGAGCCTGAGGCGAAATGCTCCTAAACGCTCGATAGCGACAACGGGGCATTTGCTTTCGCCGAATGCCCCCCACGAAATGCAACGAGGTAGCCCCCATGTCCGTGTCTGAACGTCTTGCCGCCGCTGGCGTAACGCTGCCGGAAGCGCGGCCGCCCGTCGCGAACTACGTGCCGTTCGTGATCACCGGCAATCTGCTTTTCATTTCGGGTCAGGTCAGCGCCGGGCCGGATGGGCTGGTGAAGGGCCGTCTCGGTGAAGACATGACGGTTGAACAGGGACAGGTCGCGGCACGCATCTGCGCGATCAACCTGATTGCCCAGATGAAGGCCGCACTCGGCGACCTGGAGCGCGTGAAGCGTGTGGTGAAGCTGGGTGGCTTCGTCAGCGCGGCGAAGGACTTCGTCGAGATTCCGAAGGTTGTGAATGGCTGCTCGGACCTGATGGTCGAGGTGTTTGGCGACAAGGGCCGTCATGCCCGTTCGGCCGTCGCCTGCCCTGTGCTGCCGATGGGCGCGGCGGTTGAAGTTGACGCCGTCGTTGAATTCGCCTGACGGCGATGAGCGAACTCTTCTTCGATGTTTCTGCCTTTGCTTATGCCCACCGCGGGCTGTGGGGAGGCGATGCACCGGAGAACTCTCTTGCCGCATTTGAGGCGGCCAAGGCGGCTGGCGTCGGCGTGGAATTGGACGTCCGGCTAACTGCCGATGGCGTGCCGGTGGTTTTCCATGACGCCGGGCTGGAGCGGATGTGCGGGCATCGTGAGTTGCTGGCGCGCGTGATGTCTGCTGATCTGGCGCAGTATAAACTGCCGGATGGATCAGCGATCCCAACATTGGCGCAAGTGCTGGGTGTGATGGGCGACATGCCTGTGTTGATCGAGCTAAAGGTCGATGGGCCGGCTGACGATATCGCGGACCGGGTTGCTGATACGATCGAGGGGCCGCGCGGGCTCTACGGCGTGATGAGCTTCGACGAGCCGACAGTGGCGCGGCTGTGCCGACTGGTG
>JAUYSA010000005.1 GCA_030696545.1 Hyphomonadaceae bacterium | reverse complement strand
CGGCGGCGGCGGGCTGGTGGCGTCGTAGGGCATTGGGGGAAGATGGAGGCTGCGGGCGGCGACGGCAACCTCGTAATCAGAGCGCCTTGCCCATGCGGACGCCGGGGACGTCCACGCCGTCCTTTGAGGCGGCGATGATGCGCTGGATATCGTGATAGCCGCAGGCGCGGTAGAGCGGCTCGCCCGACATGGTAGCCATGAGTTCGACGGCTTTGAACCCGGCCTCGCGGGCGGCGCCCTCACAGATTTCCAGGATGAGGCGGCCGACGCCGCGGCGCTTGAAATCGGGGTGGGTGTACATGGCGCGGATGCGGGCGGCGTCTTTCGCCATATCGAGCAGGGCTGCGTCGCGCTGGCTGGTGGAATGGTCGCCGCCATAGAGCGTGGCGCGCCGGGACCAGCCGCCGCAACCGGCGAGCCTGCCCTCCTCCTCGACGAGGAAATAGGTGCGGTCTGCGATCAGTTGCGTGTCGAGGCCCATGATGGATTTCGAGAGTTCGACCTGCGCGGGGTCGAGGAAATCCTTCAGGTGCTCGGCGATGGCGATATCCATCAACGCGCGGATGGCGGGGAGATCGGCTTCGGTGGCGAGGCGGTGGGTGAAGGTCATGGCGGCTCCGTGATCCTCACCCGCGACGCGGGGGAGGGGGACCGCCGTAGGCGGTGGAGGGGGCGGCGGCAGTCAAGGTAGCCGACAGGGTCTGCGGCGCGACCCGGTCGTCGAGGATATCATTCGTCGCAAAACGAAGAACCACAATGCCCTGCCCGCTGAGCCAACTTGTGCGTGCGGTGTCGTGCTCGGCTTGTTCGGAATGGTTATGGTGTTGTCCGTCGACCTCGACGGCCAGTCGCGCAGACGGACAATAGAAGTCGAGAATGTAAGGTCCGATCGGATGCTGGCGTCGAAAGCGCAAACCATTGAGCTGCCCGCCGCGCAGCTTCTGCCAAAGCGCAACTTCTGGCGGGCTCATTGTCCGCCGCAGTTTTCCAGCGCGCTTGAAGGTCAGAACCGGCGCACGCATCCGCTCCCTCCACCCTGCTACGCAGGGTCCCCCTCCCCCGCTTCGCGGGGGAGGATCAGACCGCGTCCTAGTTCCGCTTGCGATCCACCAGCTGGTTGCCTTTCGACCACTGCATCATGCCGCGGAGCTTTTCGCCGACCTCTTCGATCGGGTGGCTGCTCATCTTGTTGCGCATGGCGTGGAAGGACGGGGCGCCGGCCTGGTTTTCGAGGACCCAGTCGCGGGCGAAGCGGCCGGACTGGATCTCTTCCAGCACTTTCTTCATCGCGGCTTTCGTTTCTGACGTAACGATCTTGGGGCCGGTGACGTATTCGCCGAACTCGGCGGTGTTCGAGATCGAGTAGTTCATGTTGGCGATGCCGCCTTCATAGATCAGGTCGACGATCAGCTTCACTTCGTGGAGGCATTCGAAGTACGCCATCTCGGGCGCGTAACCGGCTTCGACCAGCGTTTCATAGCCGGCCTTGATCAGCTCAACGAGGCCGCCGCAGAGCACGGCCTGTTCGCCGAACAGATCGGTTTCGGTTTCTTCGCGGAAGGACGTCTGGATGACGCCAGCGCGCGTGTTGCCGATGGCTTTCGAATAGCTGAGGGCGACAGCCTGCGCGACGCCCGACGCATCCTGGTGGATGGCGATGAGGCCCGGCAGGCCACGGCCTTGCGTGTACTGGTTGCGCAGCGTGTGGCCGGGGCCTTTGGGCGCCGAGAGCGACACGTCCATGTCCTTGCGCGGACGGATCAGGTTGTAGTGAATGTTGAAGCCGTGGCCGAACATCAGGTGCTGGCCCGCGCGCGTGTGCGGCTCGATCTCGTTGGTGTACATCACGGCCTGTTTCTCGTCAGGCGTGAGGATCATCATCACGTCGGCCCATTTGGCGGCATCGGTCGGCGTGATGACCTTGAGGCCTTCCTGTTCGGCCTTGGGCTTGGAGGCGGAGTTCGGCTGGAGGCCGACGACAAGGTCCTTTACGCCGCTTTCGCGGAGGTTCAGCGCATGGGCATGGCCCTGGCTACCATAGCCGATAACGGCGACCTTCTTGGACTGGATGATGCCGAGGTCGGCGTCTGCTTCGTAATAGACTTTCATGTCACTCACCTTGGATTTTGGCGGGTCCATACGCGAACCGGCCCTAGTCGGAAACTGAAAACGTTGTTTAGCCCGCCGCGCTCAACCCGGACGTCCGTCTGGATCGGGCGTGGTTGTGGGCGGAGCGGCGGGATCGGCGATGGTTGCGTCCATCACCACTTTCCACCCGCCGGCCTCGTCCTTGCGCCAGGATGTCATGTAGCGGCCCTGCTCGATCGTCTGCTCGCCCATCTTCACGGCATAGCGGCCCGTGGTGGTGGCGAAATCGCCAGAGGCGGACGCGACGCCGCTGTCAGGCGTCCAGCCGAGCGTAAAGCCGGGCGGCGATTGTTCGAACGGCGCGGCGATGGCTTCCGCGCCCTTCAGGTAAGCGCCGGGCTGAATGAACTGGCTGTCGGTGGCGTGGAACCAGGCGAGGAAGGCGGCCTTGGGTCCATCCTTGGCGACGGCGGCGGCGAAATCACGATCAGCCTCCAGGGCGGAATCCAGCGTCGCCTGTGGATTCTTGACCTCGACCTTCACATCGACCCCGACGGACGGGCCAGAACAGGCCACGGCCAGACCCACGACCATTGCCGCGAGCGCGGCGCGATAGGGCGACTTCTTGCGAACGTTGCTCATCCTGCTTTTTCCTTCCCCCGTTGGATGCTGAGTACGCCGGTACGCGAAACTTCGACGAGGCCGAGCGGACGCATGAGCTCGACGAACTGATCGATCTTCTGGCTGGCGCCGGTGACTTCGAAGATGAAGCTTTCATTCGTCGTGTCGATGACGCGGGCGCGGAAAATTTCAGAGATGCGGAGGGATTCGACGCGGGCGTCGCCCTTCCCCGCCACTTTCACGAGGGCGAGTTCACGCTCGATGCCGCCGGTGGAGTTGGTGACGTCGATCACCTTCGCGACGGGGACGAGTCGCAGGAGCTGTTGCTCGATCTGTTCCAGAACGTGGTTTGTGCCGGACGTGACGATGGTGATGCGCGACTGATGCGCGTTGCGGTCGATCTCGGCGACGGTGAGACTTTCGATGTTGTAGCCACGCGCAGAGAACAGGCCGACGACGCGGGCGAGGACGCCGGGCTCGTTATCCACGATGCAGGCAAGCGTGCGCTGTTCGATGCCCTCTTCCGAAGGCGTCATGTCGTAGGCGGAGGCGGGATCTTCGCGAACGCCGGTCTTGATCGGGGCGCGTGGGCGGGTGGTGCGGGTCATGCCGCAAGCTCCTTGATTGTCTCGCCGCGACGGACGGGGTCGACGGTCTTGAACACTTCAGCGACGAACAGGCGTCGCTGTTTCAGCAGGGCCTCGCCAGCCGCGCGATCGGGACCGGGGCCGCCGCCGGATTTGTCGATGGTGGTGTAGGCTTCTACGAGCACATCGAGCACGGGCTGGCGACGGCCCTGATAGCCGGCTTCCTTGTCGGCGCCGTGAGTTGCGTCGGCGCGGTTGGGAAAGAAGAGACGGCCGCGATCGATCAGCGCGGACACCTGTGCGCGGGCGGCGGAACGGCGCGAGGGGAATTCGGTCTCGCCATAGTAGACGCCTTTTTCGGCGATCATTTCCTGCGCGCCGGCCAACGCCTCGATCACGTTGTCGGACCAGCCGATGATGTCGCTGTCATGCGCGAGCTTGAGATTGGCGGCGTTGCGCCGCTCCTGCCGCGCGACAAGGCGCAGGTTCAGGAAAAACGACGAGATGGCGAGCACGGCGGAGATCAGCGCCAGCCATTGTTCGAACCCGAATTTCGCGAAGAATTCCGCCACGTCCGTCTTCCCCTCACCCGGCTGCGCGTTGCATCGCCGGCGCATTCGCCGTGCGGGCATACAATTTCAGATAGGCTTCACCGGCCGCTTCCAGGCTGAGTTCGCGCGCGATGTAGTCGCGCGGGTGGAAGGACGGCAGGTTGACCCAGAACTTCGCGAACGCCGTCTCCATGTCGTTCAGCTTGAAGCGGACGCCGCAAGTGTCGTCGAAATAGGGAACGGCGCTGACTTCCAGCCCCGGCGGATGCAACATGCCCGGATCGACGATGACGCCATCGTCCCACGAGAAGATCGGGATGTTGGCGGCCATCGCTTCCTGACAGGCGAGGCCTTGCGTCTCGTGCTCGCACAGGAAAGCCATCGATTTCGATGCGCGCAGGGCGGCGTAAAAATCGGCATGATGGTGATGGCCGTAGCGCAGCACCTTGTAGGTCTTGCCCTGACTGTCGAGCAGCTTGGTCAGGCGATCAAGCACCGTGCCGACGCGTTCTTCGCGGAACCAGCGGATCTTGTCGTAGATGAGCACGTCGATCGTCTTGGGCTCGCGCGAGAAATCCGGGATCGCCTTCACGTCGAGGCCGACCGGCCAGACGACGGTTTTCTCCTTGCCGGAGTACGGCGCGAAGTAATCGACATACCACTGGCAGGGCTGGATGAAGAAGCGGAAGCGATCCTGCGTGGCGAGCTTCACGGATGCTTCGGGCGAGCCGTAATCGCCCGGGCCAAAGATGGTGGGGTTGGGCAGCTGAACCTTGTCGATCACTGACGGATAGCCGCCGATGCCGATGGGGTAATCCGGCATCCGCCTGGCGGTCGCGAAATCGTTGACGCGCACATCGGCGCCGATGGCTTCGAGGGATTTCTGCAGGCCACGGAAGGCAACATAGAAGCCGGTGCGGACCTGCGTGCGTTTCAGGTTGCGGACGACGTAGCGGGCGCCGCGGCGCGCCTGGGAATAGACGTGGCCAAAAGCGCCCGGCATCGCCTTCAATTCCAGTCCATCATAGAATAGCAGGACCAGCGGGCCCTTGGACGTTCGCATTAGTCCCGGCGGCGTCGCGGAGCGCTGGGTCATGGCGTCATCCGGTCAGCGCCGCAGGTTTCGCGGATCGCAGTGGAAATAGCGTAGGATTGCCACGCGCTATTCAACGGAGCTTCACCAGCCTTTGCGACGGCGACGATCCCGTCGAGCTGACCGGCTTCCAGCACGCTGACGACGGCGAGATCGGCGCAGTCCGTGCCCTGCTTCGGGCGCTCGAAATAGCGTTCAGCGCCCATGGCGCGAACGAAATTCCAGCCCGCGGATTGCATGGCGCGCGAGAAGCCGGATTCCGTTGTTTCTGAATCTGCCGGGGGTGCTGGTGCGTCCACGAGGAACAGCATGCACGTCATGCTGGGCGGATGATCGTAATCCGGCGCCACGATCTTCTCGCAATCAGGAATGACCTGCGTTCCAGCCGGCGGCGTCAGGTTGATGACGCCGGGCAGGACAACCTGCTGGGCAGGCGGGCCGCCAGCGAGCTCGCCATTGTCGCCCTTCGGCGCGCCATCGAGTTCGTCTTCCTTCGGCGTGCAGGCCGAAAGAGCAAAGAGAATAGACGCTGCGGAGAGGGCGCGCAGGATCATCAGACCAGCATCTTCCCTGCTTCGCTGATTTCATCGCCCGTGATCTTGCCGAGGATCATCTCGTTATGGGCGGCGCCCGAGGGGATCATCGGGAAGCAATTCTCGGCTTTCTCGACACGGCAGTCGAACAGGACCGGCTTGGGCGAGTCGATCATTTCCATGATCGCGGCATCGAGATTGGCCGGGTCTTCGCAGCGGATGCCGTGGCAGCCATAGGCCTCGGCCAGCTTCACGAAGTCGG
>JAUYSA010000466.1 GCA_030696545.1 Hyphomonadaceae bacterium | reverse complement strand
CGCGGCGCAGGTCTCGGCGGCGGCAATGACGAGCGCGAACAGACACTCAACCAGTTGCTGGTCGAGATGGACGGCTTTGAAGCGAACGAAGGCATCATCATTATCGCGGCGACCAACCGTCCCGACGTGCTCGACCCTGCCCTGCTGCGTCCGGGCCGTTTCGACCGTCAGGTGACTGTCGGCAATCCGGACATCATCGGACGCGAGAAGATCCTCAAGGTCCACATGCGCAATGTGCCGCTCGCCAAGGATGTCGAGCCGAAGACGATTGCACGCGGCACGCCGGGCTTCTCGGGCGCTGATCTTGCGAACCTTGTGAACGAGGCGGCGCTTCTGGCGGCGCGGCGCGGCAAGCGTTCGGTCGGGATGCGTGAATTCGAGGATGCCAAGGACAAGGTCATGATGGGACCTGAACGCAAGTCCATGGTCATGACGCAGAAGGAAAAGGAAGCCACCGCCGTTCACGAGGCGGGGCACGCCATCGTCAACATGCTGGTGGTCGGCAACGACCCGCTGCACAAGGTGACGATCATTCCGCGCGGCCGTGCGCTGGGCGTGACCTGGTCGCTGCCGGAAGCGGATCGCCTGAGCTATACGAAGACGTGGGCCGAGGCGAAGATCGCCATGGCGTTCGGTGGCCGTATTGCCGAACAGCTGGTTTATGGCGAGGAGCACCTCAACACCGGCGCATCGAGCGATATCACGCAGGCGACGAGCATTGCGCGGAGCATGGTGACGGAGTGGGGCATGAGCGAATTGCTCGGCCCGCTGCGCTATTCGCCAAACGAGCAGGAAGTCTTCCTCGGCCACTCGGTTACACAGCGTCAGAATGTGTCGAGCGAAACGGCCCGGATGATCGACCAGGAAGTGCGCCGCATCGTGACAGACGGCGAGAAGAAAGCGCGGCAGGTGCTGACGGATAACCGTCACCTGCTCGACCAGCTGGCGGCGGCGCTGATGGAATATGAGACGCTGAGCGGCGATGAAGTGAGCGAGCTGTTCAAGGGCAACCGCCCGGATCGCCCGGATGACACGCCTTCGGGTCCGACATCGGCGGTGCCGGTGATCAAGAAGAAGCCGCGTGAAGGCGGCTTCGGCGGGACGGAACCGGAACCGCAGGGCGCTTGATCCAGAGCAAGATGCGCCGCTTGCCGGCGTGATTGCAGGACAACAAATGGCGGCGGTCCTTCGGGGCCGCCGTTTTTGTATGGTTTACGGCGAGGTTGTGGTGATCCGCGCTGGGCGCCCGCCCGTAGCAGGACAGTCGAACGGTGTCGGGGGACATCACAGAGGGACTCCCCCATGACACGCACGCTTCTGACCGCCGCCCTGCTTACGGGCGCGGCCGCACTTGCTCCAACTGCATTCGCACAGACCGCTGACTGGACCGGCCTCTATGTGGGCGGACAGGCTGGCTATTCGGACCTTTCCGGCGACGATGAGACCGTGGTTTTCGACACCGAGCGCGACGGGAATTTTGACGACAACGTCCTGACGATTGGTGCGGCCAACGCGTTCTCGCCGGGCTTCTGCAGCGGCGCGGCGCAGGGGCGCACGCCGGCCGATGGTTGCCGTTCGGGCGAAGACGGCAATCTCAACTATTCGATCCGCGCGGGTTACGACTGGCAGTTCGGCAACTGGGTTGTTGGCGCTGTCGGCGAATATGCCGTCGTGAACATCGGCAATGATGTGTCTGCGTTCTCGACAACGCCGGCGTCGTACACATTCACACGCGATCTCAACGCTGTCACCTCGCTGCGGGCGCGGGGCGGGTATGCGTTTGGTGAGTCGCTGGTTTACGCGACCGGCGGCATGGCGTGGGCCGACATGGACCACTCCTTCACGACGACCAACACAGCGAACTCGTTTACGCGCTCGGGCGGCGACGATGTGGATGGATACCAGCTGGGCGTCGGCTACGAGATGCAGATGGCATCGATGGGCTGGAACAACTGGTCGGTCGGCGTCGAGTATCTGTGGACGTCGCTGGATGACAGCGACTACGAAGTGGCCGTTGGGCCGGGCTCGGCCGGGCCGACCAATCCGTTCCTGATTGTTGATCCGACCGGCACCGACATGCGCCGCACGGGTGATGACTTTGAATTTGGTACGATTGGCGTGACATTGAACTGGAGGCAGTAGGGTCGAGGGCTGTCGATCTGAACGCATCTGGAAGGACGGCGGCTTCTTCGGAAGCCGCCGTTTTCATTTGCGCGGGACCGCGTGCTATGGCGTCAAGCTCGGACGGCACAGCCGCGTGGGAGGCCTGAATGTATTGCACTGGACGCTGGATGCTGGCGGGCATCGCCATGCTTGCCATGGCGAGTGCGTGCAGTGCGGCGCAGGAACAGGCGCTGGCCAAGGGCGAAGCAATGGTGGCGGCGGCCGATCCGCTGGCGGTCGAGGCCGGGCTGGAGATGTTGCGCGCGGGCGGCACGGCAATCGATGCCGCGATCGCCGTGGAGCTGACGCTTGGGCTGGTGGAGCCGGAGTCATCGGGCATCGGCGGCGGCGGATTCCTGATCCACTACACGGGCAGCAGCGAAAAGATCGACGCTTATGATGGCCGCGAGTGGGCGCCCGCGGGGGCGACGCCGGACATGTTCATGGTGGACGGCAAGCCGCTGCCCTTCCCGCTGGCGCAGGCGAGTGGGCGGTCGATAGGCACGCCGGCGCTGATCCCGATGCTGAAGATGGTGCATGAGCAACATGGCCGCCTGCCCTGGGCGAAGCTGTTCGAGCCGGCGATCAGGCTGGCGGAGGGCGGCTTCACGGTGGGGCCGCGACTGGCCAAGAGCTTCTCCGACAACAAGGCGACGCTGGCGAGCGATCCTGAAGCGCGTGCGCTTTATCTGGATGCTGCCGGCAAGCCGTGGCCGCAGGGGCATCTGTTCAGGAACCCCGCCTATGCAAAGACGCTGCGCGCGATTGCGGCGGAGGGACCAAAGGCGCTGACGCGTGGCGCGATCGCGGCCGACATCGTGACGGTGGCGCAGCGCGAGCCGCGTGCGGGGACACTGACGGTTGCCGACTTGCAGGCTTATCAGCCGCGCAGGCTTGATCCGCTGTGCGGGGCCTATCGCGTCTATCGGGTTTGCACGATGCCCTCGCCCGCTTCAGCGAATGCGATGCTGTCGATCCTTGGGCTTTACGAGCGAGCGCGGCCACAACCGGATGGCCCGGCAAATCCGCAAGATTGGGCGGCTTATGTCTGGGCGAGCCGCCTCTCGTATGTCGATCGCGATCACTACATGGCCGACGACCGTTTCGTTGAAGCGCCGACGAAGGAGCTGATCGCGCCCGCTTATCTGGATGCGCGGGCGAAGCTGATCGATCTGTCAAAAGGCCCGCCGGTGATTCCGGTGGGAACGCCAAAGGGCGAGGCGCTGCGCGGCAAGTGGGGCAGCGAGGCAATGCAGGAGTATGGCACGACCCACCTGTCGGTGGTGGATGGCTATGGCAATGCTGTGTCGCTGACGGCGACCATCGAGTCGGAATATGGCTCGCACCGGATGACCAACGGCTTCTGGCTGAACAACCAGCTGACGGATTTCTCGCTGGAGCCCGTGATCGACGGAAAGCCGGTGGCCAACGCGGTTGCGCCGCGCAAGGCCCCGCGTTCGTCGATGTCGCCGTCGATCATCACGGACAGGGATGGTGAACTGGTTCTGGTGGCGGGTTCAATGGGCGGCAGCACAATCATCGCGTCCGTGTCGCGCACGATCATCGGCGTGCTGGACTGGAAGCAGACGCCGCAGGAGGCGGTGGGCACGGCGGGCGTGTTCGCGAGGACGCCGGATATCATGGTCGAGACGTCGCGCATGGCGCCGGCCATGTCGGCTGAGTTGCGCAAGCTGGGCTGGAAGATTGTGGAAGAAGACCTCTACAGCGGCACGCATGTGATTCAGGTGACGCCGAACGGACTGGTTGGCGGGGCAGACCCGCGCGAGGAAGGCAAGGCAATCGCACTGCCCGGTACGCCGTAATCGGGCGGAACTTTACAGCAGCCGGAATATGCGTGCGGCTCTCGCCATCGGATGCCGGCTTGATAATGTGCGCGCAGGAGCTCGACATGAAATCTCTGGTCTTCACGGGACTTGCTGCGGCGGCGATGGTGATGAGCGCCCCGGCATTCGCACAGAACAACTGGAACAAGCCGACGGAGCCGTTCCATGTTGCAGGAAATATCTACTATGTCGGCACGGAGGGGCTGGGCGCCTACCTGTTCACCGGGCCGAAGGGGCATGTGCTGCTTGATGGAGCGACGCCACAGGGCGCGCCGATCATCGAGGCGAACATTGCCAAGCTTGGGTTCAAGCTGAGCGACGTAAAAATCCTGCTGAACAGCCATGCGCACTTCGACCATTCGGGCGGACTGGCGCAGCTGAAGAAGGATACGGGCGCGCAGCTGGCGATAATGGAAGGCGATGTTTCGGCCATCGAGGGCGGCTTCTATCTTGGCAGCGAGGACAGCAAGACGATGGGCGCGCCGCCGGTGAAGGTGGATCGCGTGCTGAAGGATGGCGACAAGGTTTCGCTTGAGGGCATCGAGCTGACGGCCAACCTGACACCGGGACATTCGCGCGGCTGCACGTCGTGGAGCGCGAAGGCGAGCGAAGCGGGCAAGACGTATGACGTGCTGGTGTTCTGCTCAGCCACCGTTGCGGCGAACCGGATCACGCCGCCGCTGCAGTATGCAGGCATCGTCGAGGATTATCGCGCGACGTTTGCGAAGGTGAAGACGATGAAGGCGGATATCCCCCTCGCCCCGCATCCGGAGTTTTTCGGACTGCTGGAGAAGAGCGCGAAAGCGAAGGCGGCGAAGTCGCAAGCAGTGTTCGTTGATCCAGGCGCGCTCGGAACGTTGATCGCGAAGCTGGAGAACGACTTCGAGACGACGCTGAAAGAGCGCACGGCGAAGGCGCAGTAGGGCCGGTCCGGGAGGGGCACGCTTTGCGTGTTGCTCACGATGAACGCTGTGGTCATGCAGCAAGTCTTCCCCCGCCTGCGGGGGAAGTACGGCGAAGCCGGGATGGGGGCGAGTTACGTGGACGGTGTGCGTTGCTCTGGGTCCCGGCTTTCGCCGGGATGAGCGGAACAAGGAATTTCGAGCCCCGCTGAGACTTGTGCCGATCTGCTCCCCCGCAGACGGGGGGAAGAGCTACGCAGCTCGCAGCTCCACATTTTCCCGCTTGCTTTCCCTTTCAACGCAGTGTTGAGTCCAGTTGCGACTTAGTCGCATGTGCAGCACGAGTCGCTGTGGCTACAAGGCTTTTGCAGCATTCAGCAGCCCGATCTGACGATCAATGGGCACGGGGGAACCGTGCGCAGAGGAGAGACCGCATGCAGGATCACGAGCTTGTCCCGGGTGTAGCGCTGGGGGCGCTTGGCGCCAGTGAGCGGCTGATGATCGGGGCGTTGCGCCTGATCGCTGCCGGGCGCGGACGGTGCCCGATGCTGACCAGTGCATTCGAGAGTCATCTAGGATCGCAGGGCGGCGCGGCGGCGCGCGGCGCAACAATCCTGGCGCAGTCACTGTCGTCGGAGAGCCAGCGGAAGCTGACGCTGGGCTGGCTGTGCGTGCGCGGCGTGACGTGGGATGAGGCGGCGATCCTGGCGATGCTGGAGGCCGCCCAACGTGCTGACGCGGCGAGCATCGCGAAGTGGCTGTCGCGGCTGGGCATCGCACAGGCGAGCCCTGTGATGCAGCGCGGAATTACGTGGTCGGCGGCGGCGTTTGCGGTGGGCGGGAAGCCATTCGACCGTGACGTCGCCAATCTCACGCGGGCGAGCACGTCTGCACTGGCGCAGGTGCGCGAACAGATCGAGACGCAGTTTGGTGATCGCGGACTGTAGATACAGAAACGCCCTCGTCTTTTGAACGAGGGCGCACTCGCGGAAACTAGTTGCGCGCCGGAGTTGGCGGAGTTGGCGGTGTCGCCGGCGCCGCTGGCGCAGGCGGCGGCGGGAGCGTGCCGCCTTCGCACAGGATCTTCATGTTGTTCATGCCGCGCATGAAGTTCGTGCGGCGGCGTTCGACATCAGCAGCCTTGGCTGCGTCATCGCCGGCCACGAGCGAAAGATCATAGACCAGCGTGTAGAGGATTTTCGTGGTCTTCGCGTCGATCGGGCGGGCTTCGAGATTGCCGTGATAGAGATTGTAGAGACGGCCTTCGCGAACGGGCTGGGTGTAGGCGTATGAGTATTCGGTCTTGGCGACGAGAATTTCCGCGCCGACGGAGCGGACCGAACCAACCTCGCCTTCCTTGCCGGAGATCATGGTGCAGGTTCCGGGCAGCTGCAGCCATTCGGTGATGTCGCAATACTTGCCGATGCGCGCCCAGACGTCTTTCACCGGCTTGTTGATGGTGATTTCCATCGGGATGGTGACGTAGTTGGGATTGGCGACCTGAAGCGGCGGAGGCGAAGTGGGCGTTGCCACAGGCGCAGGCGCGGCTGGCGGCGCCATGGGCGCAGCGGCGACCACAACCGGCGCAGCGGCGACAACGGGGACTTCCACGATCTCGCGTTCATGGACCATGACGCAACCGGGCAGCATGGTTGCGAGCAGCAGTGCGCCGATTGTGCGCGAGTGAGTCATCTCGTCCTCCCGTGGATTTTCTGTTGGGCCATCGATAGCCGCGCCCGACCCCGCGTCAAGCAATGCCTCTAGGCGTCGCTGGGGTCTTCTTCGAAGAGGGGCTGCTGGAAGGCGGCTGGGGCTTTCAGGCCGACGCGTTCCCACGCCTTGGGTGTTGCCACGCGGCCGCGGGGGGTGCGGGCGACGAAGCCCTGTTGCATCAGATAGGGCTCGATCACTTCTTCGATGGAGTCGCGGGCTTCGGAGAGCGCGGCGGCGAGCGTGTCTGCACCGACGGGGCCGCCGCTGTAGGTTTTGACGAGCGCCTGCAGGTAGCGGCGGTCGAGCGCGTCGAGACCGTCTTCATCCACTTCGAGACGCGCGAGTGCGTTGGAGGCGCCCTTGCGGTCTATCTTCACGCTATCGGCTTCGCAGAAATCGCGGACGCGGCGCAGGAGGCGGATGGCGATGCGG
>JAUYSA010000399.1 GCA_030696545.1 Hyphomonadaceae bacterium | reverse complement strand
CCCGGCCGGCAACCGACACAGCCCGCGACGCCGCAGGACGCACCAAGGCAGCCGCTGAGGCAACGGCAGAGGCCGCGAAGCACAAAGCTGCTGAGGCTGCCGCAAAGGCCAGAGCAGCCAAACCGGATGTTCAGGCGGGCGCAAGTTCATCGACTTCTGCCGGAGTGAACGTTGGTCCGGACGGCGGCAGCGCGTCGGCTTCGACCAGCACGTCCGCTTCAGGATCGGTGAGGCCTCACCGCTAGCTCCTGATTCAGTCAATCAATTGTCCCGGAAGCGGCAACGCTTCCGGGATGATTTTTGCCTCTTACCGGGTCGGAGAATTGCACGCGCGATGCGTGTTGTTCTGACTGCCGCTGATCAGCCTGCTGAAACAGCGCCGCTCTCCCCGCCTCCCGCCTAGTCGTCCCGCTTCACGCGCGCTTTGCCGCGCCCGATCGCAAGAGCCTTCACCGCTCCGCGGAAAGTGCTGACTTCCTGCGCGGTCCACCCTGCCCGCGTGAATGCATTGCGGAGGTTCTGCGTCATCGGCGCACGCTTCGCTTCCGGATAAAAGAAGCCCGCACGATCCAGCTCTTCCTCGAAATGTTCCATCATGCCGATCAGCTCGTCGCGGGTTGCGGGCGCATCCAGCATGTCGACAAAGGCTGCGGGCGGCCCGCTGGCCGCGGCCTCTGCATATCCGTGAGCCACGAGTGCAACCGCCTGCGCCAGATTGAGCGACGCAAACGACCGGGCGACAGGAAAGGACAGAATCGCATCGCTCAGCGCGACGGCCTCGTTAGGCAACCCGGCCCGCTCCCCCCCGAACAAAACGGCGGTCCGCTTCGGCATCATCCGTATCCGCGCCACCGCCTCGACCGCGCCCAGCACCGGCTTCTCCATCCCGCGCGGCCGCGCCGTTGTCGCCAGCACAAGCCCGCAATCGGCGATTGCATCCTCGACCCGCTCGAACACCTGCACCTTCACCACATCCGGCAAAGCGCCAGCGCTCATCGTGTCGGCAGCCGGGTTCGGCCAGCCATCGCGGGGACTCACAAGCCGGAGATCGTCCAGCCCGAAATTCGCCATCACGCGCGCCGCAGCGCCGATGTTCTCGCCCATCTGCGGGGCAACCAGAATGAAGGCTGGCGCAGTCATCTATCGCATACCACTCAGGTTCAGTGTTCCAGCACGTTTTCGGGCGCAATTCGCGGCATCAACGCATCCTCGCGGAGGGTTTTTCCGCCAGCCATTGTGCCCGTAACCATGTCTGGTATAGCCCGGCGCAGAGCCCCGGCGTAAGTCCGGCTACGCCGCCTTTCAGGAGTTTGCCATGCCCGTCATCAAGGTCGCCAATCCCGTCGTCGAAATGGACGGCGACGAGATGACCCGCATCATCTGGGCGCTCATCAAGGAGCGCCTGATCCTCCCCTATCTCGATATCGATCTGAAATACTTCGATCTGGGCATCGAGCACCGCGACGCCACCAACGACCAGGTGACGATCGACGCCGCCGAAGCGACCAAGAAATACGGCGTCGCCGTGAAGTGCGCGACCATCACGCCCGACGAACAGCGCGTTGAAGAATTCAAGCTGAAGAAGATGTGGAAGTCGCCCAACGGCACGATCCGCAACATCCTCGACGGCGTTGTGTTCCGCGAACCGATCGTGATGAAGAACGTTCCGCGCCTCGTTCCGGGCTGGACCCAGCCGGTGGTCGTTGGCCGTCACGCCTTCGGCGACCAGTACAAGGCGACCGACTTCAAGGTGCCCGGCCCCGGCAAGCTGAAGATGGTCTATACGCCTGCTGGCGGCGGCGATCCGGTTGAATACGAAGTGTTCGACTTTCCGGCGGCCGGCATCGCCATGGGCATGTACAACCTCGACAAGTCGATCCGCGATTTCGCACGCGCCTCGTTCAACTTCGGCTACCAGCGCAAATGGCCGGTCTATCTCTCGACCAAGAACACGATCCTCAAGGCCTATGACGGCCGCTTCAAGGACATCTTCCAGGAAGTGTTCGACACCGAGTTCAAGGACAAGTTCGCCGAGTTCAACGGCATCTACGAACATCGCCTGATCGACGACATGGTCGCGGCTTGCCTGAAATGGTCGGGCGGCTATGTCTGGGCGTGCAAGAACTATGATGGCGATGTGCAATCCGACACGGTCGCGCAGGGCTATGGCTCGCTCGGCCTGATGACCTCGGTGCTGATGACGCCGGATGGCAAGATTGTCGAAGCCGAAGCTGCACACGGCACCGTCACGCGCCACTACCGCGCCCACCAGCAAGGCAAGTCGACCTCCACTAACTCGGTCGCCTCGATCTTCGCCTGGACCCGCGGCCTCGCCCACCGCGCCAAGCTCGACGGTAACGCAGAGCTGGCGAAATTCTCGACCACGCTGGAGCAGACGGTCATCGACACGGTCGAAGCCGGCTTCATGACCAAGGATCTCTCGCTCCTCATCGGACCGGACCAGCCCTGGCTTACGACGGAAGGCTTCATCGAGAAGATCGCCGCCAACTTCCAGGAAACGATGTCTAAGTAAGCTTCGCGAACGCGCTCAGAAAACGAAGGCCCGCGGGACATGGTCTCGCGGGCTTTTGTTTGCGTGGCGCTTGTGGCTTGCTGCCTGCCGCCTTCGCTTCGCTACGGCGCGCCGCGCCGTCTCGCCACTTCCCATCAGTGTCATTCCCGCGAAGGCGGGAACCCAGGGGCGGCATACATCGCCCTTGCAGCTCCTGGGTTCCGGCTCACGCGCTTTGCGCGTGTCCGGAATGACGATGAGGGAGTTGCGGACATGATCTCTCCACCGCGTCCCCCGCGAAGGCGGGGGTCCAGCCTTGCGCGCTTCGCGCATGCTCTTGCTTAGAAGGACTGGATCCCCGCCTGCGCGGGGAACGCGGACCTGAAGGTCCGCTTCCAGATGTGCACCCGCATTCGCACGGACGTAATCGTCCTGCGGGATGCTGTCTCTCATCCCTCCAGAAGAGGGAGCGGGGCGCGTGGTGTAGCGCCTTGGGGTAGTCCAGTGCCGCCCCACTCTTGCGAATGGGCTGCGGCGATGCGCGTCATCACGCGCCCCGGATCGGTCGTTCCTTCCCGGTATGGCAGTGCCGGAGTTGACCTCGACATCCAGCAGGGGAAGCCCGCTGGCGCCTTAGTTCCATAGCCAGTGACCGGTGCAACGTGTTCGGGGTCGTTCCGAAGACCCCGGACCCTCCGGTTGTAGCCCCGGAGGCAATGCCATCAGCGTTCGCTTCGCCTCTTCAACCAAGGGGGGTCGCATACGCCCTCCCCGAGTCCCGACTGGCTTCCTTGAAGGGACATCCACCGGAGCCCCACACGCCGACGGCCACGCGACCGACGCACTGACATCCTGAAAGCTTCGGTCGACTCTCGAGACCTCCCTCATGTCAGTGCGGGGGCAATATAACCCCGGCGCAGGTCCCGGTAGAATCTGGAGGGCGCTATCCCTCAAAGTTTTGGGCTAGTGGTTTGGATTCATGCGGGATGTTTTTTGGCTATCCCGCAGTTCTGATGTCGCTCTATCCCCCAATCTCGGCATCAGTGCAGGTGTGCCCCCTCCGTCTCGCCGCGAAGACGCGGCGATCCACCTCCCCCAGTCCTTCGGACTGAGGGAGGCAAGGCGCCGGCGGAGAGTTGCCTCCCCATGCGGAGCAGGGGGAGGTGGATCGCTGACGTAGTCAGCGAGACGGAGGGGGATGGTGAGATCAGCGTGGCTGGTGATGGCGTCCTCGCCCCGACCGCCACATGTTTTGCGGGCTGCTCAGGTGAGGGCCAATTGCAGCTCGCCCGGGTGACACGTGGTGCGGGTAAGTGCGAACCTGAAAGCGAAAAGGATGCCCAGATGGAACTCAATACGATTTTTTGCGGCGTGCTTGCGACGGCGATGCTGAATGCGCCGGCAGCTGCGGACGTGACGGGAAAGGCGCCTGATGGGCTTGTGATTCAGGTGAAGGCCGAGGTGGCGCTGGATCGCGACGCGGCCTGGGCGCGTCTGCTGGATATCGCGTCATGGTGGAATGGCTCGCACACTTACTCGGGCAATGCAGAGAATATGAGCATCGATGCCACGGCTGGCGGTTGCTGGTGCGAGATGTGGAGCGGAGGAGAAGTTGAGCATGGCCGCGTGGTCTCGGTGATGCCGCGCGACATCATCCGGCTGGATGCCCCGCTGGGACCGTTGCAGGAGATGGGTGTCAGCTCCGCGCTGACGTTCACGCTTTCGGACGGGAGCTCTGCCGCGAAGACCGTGATCACGGTCGACCTCAAGGTGAGTGGTTCGTCGCTGTCGGGTCTCGACCAGCTCGGGGCTGTTATTGATGGCGTGATCACGGAGCAGGTCACGCGCTACGCCAGCGGCAAGTAGCAAAGAAAAAGGGCGCTCCGGGGAGCGCCCTTTTCCCTGTTCGTTAGTGGTCTGGCTTACTGCGTGACAGGGCGCAGCGTGATCACCACGCGGCGGTTCTGCGCGCGCTTGGCTTCCGTGTCGTCCGGAACAACGATCGGCTGGCTCTCGCCGAGGCCGCCAGTCGCCATGCGTTGCGACAGGACGCCAGCGCCCTGCAGATAGACGCGCACGGCTTCAGCGCGGCGGTATGACAGGTCGAGGTTGGCTTGAGCATCACCTTCCGTCGACGCGTGACCGATGATGTCGATCGTGGTCTTCGGATACAGGTTCAGCGACTCGGCGACCTTCGCGAGGACCGGCGTGAATTGCGAGTCGAGCGAAGCCGACCCTTTCGAGAAGGTGACGTCGGACGGCATCACGAGGACGATGTTGTCGCCCTGGCGCTGCAGGCCGATGCCGCTGGCGGCAACCTTGCGGCGCATGTCTTCTTCCTGGCCGTCCATGTAGCGGCCGACGCCAGCGCCCGCGAGCGCGCCAACTGCGGCGCCAACCGCTGCGTTGCGGCCGTCATTGCCGCCGGCGAACACGCCGCCGATACCGCCAACGATCGCGCCAATGGCGGCGCCGCGGCCGGTGTTACCCCAGATCGATTCCCCGGTGACGGGGTCGGTTGCGCATGCGCCCAGCGCGAGCGCTGCGGCGGCCATTGCAAAAATACGCTTCATCGACGTCTCCCTTTAAATCCGAATCGACGCGCACGCCGGTTCGCGCTGAGAATTCAGCGACGATAGCTGCATAAACGCGCTTTGATACGAACGGTTGCTGTCTTCTTGGTTCATTACGCGTTCATAATGCCAATTCGACCGCTTAAACGCTGCGGTAGTTGTGGAGCAACAATAAATTCACGAGACGCCAGATTCCCCGACTGATGCTTTTCGGGCACAGTCGATTCATGGCGGCTCAGGTCGGGCTGGGACGGAAGCCGCTCAGCGAGACGTTGATGGGATACGTTCTCATCGGAACCGAGGCGAGTCAGTTCTCGGGGAAGGCGCGCGCCGCCCTCCGCTGGAAAGGCGTGAGCTTTGACGAGATCGTCGCGACGCCGCAGGTCTATCGCGACCTGATCGAACCCAGGGTCGGCTATGGCGTGATACCTGTCCTGCTGACGGAGGCCGGGCAGGCAATCCAGGATAGCGCCGACATCATCGATTTCGCTGATCGCGATGAGGCGGGTCCATCCATTCACCCAGGAACGCCGCTGCACGAGCTCTTGTCGCTTCTGCTTGAGCTGTATGCGGACGAATGGCTGGTGATTGCAGCGATGCATTATCGGTGGAGCCATGACGATGCGTGGATCGTCGAGGAGTTTGGACGGACGGCTCGGCCTGACGTCTCCCGCGAAGAGCAGATCGAGGTTGGTCAAGTTATAGCCAAGCCGATACGCGACGCGGTTCCGCGTTTCGGGGTAAGCGACGATACGGTGTCAGGCATCGAGGCTCACTTCGAGGGGTTTCTGGCTGACTTCTCGGCGCATCTGCGCAAGCTGCCGTTCGTCCTCGGGCATAGGCCTTCGCTTGGCGATTTCGCGTTGTTCGGCGCCTTGTATGGGCCATTCTATCTCAATCCGGTGCTGAACGAGCAGATGCGGCGTCTGGCGCCGCTGGTGGTGGCGTGGGTTGAGCGGGTCAGGGACGCGCGGGCGGGGGCGGGGGCGCTTCTGCCGAATGATGAGGCGCCGGCCAGCCTGTATCCCATCCTGACGCGGCAGATGAGCGAACAGGCGCCGGTTCTGGCAGACGCAATCCGCGCAATGCAGGAGTGGGCGAAAGCCCAGCCGAGCGGAGCGCGTGTGAAGCGGTCGCTAGGCGCCCATGAGTTCGTCATTGGCGGCCGCCGTGGCGAGCGCAGCATCCTCACCTTCGCGCTGTGGCGGCTGCAGCGTGTGCGGGATCACTATCAATCATTGACTGGCGGCGATCGGGAGCGGGCGGCGAGGCTGCTCGACGCCGTGGGTGGAATGGCGCTCGTGTCGGCGCCGCTCCCTGTGCGCCTTGATCGGCGAGACTATCGGCTTGTGGTCGCCTGAACACAGGCGCCGAAAACAGGCGCCGAAAACAGGCGGACGCGAAAGATATCTGAAATCAAGAGCGTAGCGTCGCGCCCTCTAGTAGTTGTTTCGACCGCGCACGAACGCCGAAGGGCTCGCCGTCTGTTGCGGAAGTGCTAGGGTTGCGAGACTCATGGGTCGAGCGGCCAGCTGGCCGGAGAATCAATCGGGGTTCGAGGCATGCCGAGTTTCGCCAGGCGAAACGCTGCAAATACGACGGGGTTCGCGAAAGCGGCGCTGGCTGCATGCGTGCTGGTTCTTGCATCGTGCGGCGGCGAGACGCCGCCGGGAGAGGTTGCTGTGGCGCCGCTGGCTGGCGAGCCGTCCGTGCCGGGCGTGACCGGCGAACCTGGCGCTTCGACAACGTCTTCCAGTGCGCCGCAAAGCGTGCAGGTCGCGGGCGTCCCCGCGCCGCTGGATACGTCGACATGGCTATTGCAGCCTCCGTTCTCGGCAGCTGGTCAGGAGCCGTTCTGGCGGCTTGAGATTGTCGATGGCTGGTTCGCTTTCAGGCGCTCGGGCCTGCGCGCGATCGAGGAGCCGCTGGTTCAGCCGACACGCGAAGGCGAGGCCGACGTTTTCAAGACAGGCGCGCTTCTGGTTTCGATCAAGAGGGAGGCTTGCGAGACAGACCAGGGCGGGCGTGGCGATTTCACCGCCAAGGTTT
>JAUYSA010000301.1 GCA_030696545.1 Hyphomonadaceae bacterium | reverse complement strand
TCCTGCTCCTGCAGGAAGTACGCGGCGTGGCTGTCACGCTCGGCGAAGATCGAGACGAGGACGTTGGCGCCCGTCACTTCGTCCTTCGACGAGGATTCAACGTGGAGGACCGCGCGCTGGACAACGCGCTGGAAGGCGGCGGTGGGAAGCACCTGCCCGCCATCCTCGACGACGAACGAGGCGCAGTCATTGTCGAGATAATTCGCAAGGTCGCGGCGCAGCTTCTCGATATCGAGTTTGCACGCCGTCATTACCTCGGCCGCGTCTTCGTCCTCGGTGAGGGCAAGCAGCAGATGTTCAAGGGTTGCGTATTCATGCTTCCGCTCCGCGGCCAGTGCGAGGGCGCGTTCGAGAGCACGTTCGAGACTTGGGGTAAGGGAGGGCATTAAGCGTGCCTAATCCTCTCGTTCTTTGGTGCATTGAAGGGGGTGTTCGTTCCGGCGGGCAAGGTCCATGACCTGAGCCACCTTCGTTTCAGCGATTTCGATCGGGAAGACGCCGCAGACGCCCACGCCATAGTTGTGGACGTGGAGCATGATCCGCGTCGCCTCTTCACGTGACTTGTTGAAGAAGTGCTCGAGGACAAGGACCACGAACTCCATGGGCGTATAATCGTCGTTCAGGATCAGAACCCGGTACATCGACGGTTTCTTGGGCTTCGGCTTGCTCCGCGTCTGGACGCCGAGCTCCTTGGCCGTGCCGGGGGTGGGTGGTGGGCGCTTCTCAGTCATTTGTTCCTAGCGGATCCCGTTTGGGACAGCCTAGCGTGGTTGGGGTGAGTTAACAGCGGGTCGCTCACCATTAGATATTGATCCGCGGCCGGGTTGAAAGGGCCTCCCCCGCGAACACTTGGGGGCAGCCTCACTGGATCGTCATTCTGCAGCGATTGCCACGGTTTGCACAAAGTCCGGGCTCATAGTTAATTCTTGAAAGCTTCGCTGCTCCTGACTGCGACAACCTTGCATGGTTCATGCACGATTAAGCGAAGCACCGCTCTACTTGGGCGTAAGCAGACCCAAAGATGGTCAGTCGGGAAGAAAATCGTGCCGTTCTGCAGAACAGGGGTGACGTCACTTAAAGATTGGGTAAGGTCGTAGGTGGACCCTCAATCTCGTCTTTGTATGTACTTCGATAGAGGAATCCCTTGCGTATGAAGACGGTCTCACTGATCGCCTGGATCCGTAAGGCAGCGCTTGTTCTGGCGCTCGCCCTGTTCGGTTCGACCCCCGCCTGGGCCGGGAAGTATGCTTCCATCGTCATCGACCTGGATACGCACCAGGTGTTGCATGCCCGGGAGGCCGACGAGCAGCGCCACCCAGCGTCCCTGACCAAGGTGATGACGCTTTATATGGTTTTCGACGCGCTTGAGTCGGGAAAGCTGAAGCTTTCGGACCGGATGCCCGTCTCCAAGGCTGCCTCGCGCGCCCAACCCTCCAAACTTGGCCTGAAGGCCGGCACGACCATCAAGGTCGAGGATGCGATTCGCGCCCTCGTGACCAAATCCGCCAATGACGTCGCCATCGTGATTGCCGAAAAGCTGGGCGGCACCGAAGCCAAGTTCGTTACCAAGATGAACGCCAAGGCCAAGGAACTCGGCATGGCGTCGACGACGTTCCGCAATTCGTCGGGCCTGCCCGACAAGCGCCAAGTGACCACCGCTCGCGACATGGCGAAGCTGGCCGAGGCCGTCTATGCGGACCACAAGAACCGCTACAATTACTTTTCGCTGTCTTCCTTCACCTGGAACAAGCGGAAATACACCAACCACAACGAGCTTCTGAGGAAGGTTGACGGTGTCGACGGCATCAAGACCGGCTTCACCAATGCTTCCGGCTACAACCTGATGGCGTCGGCTGAGCGCGGCGGGCGGCGGGTTATCGCTGTCATGATGGGCGGAACGACCGGCCGGTCGCGCGACCAGCACGTGGCGGACCTGCTGGAAGCGGCCTTCATGGAACTCAACGGCACGCTTACTGCCGACAACGACCTGCGGACGCGGATTGCCTTTGGCGAACATGGCAACTCCTCAGCGGACGATCTGGCGCTGGCGCAGCTGCGCAAGTTGACCGATGGCGAGGCGGCGCTGGTTTCGGCGACGGACCCGGCGCTTGTGGCTGCTTTTGACGTAGATGCCAGCACCGAAGAAGGCGACGAAAGCTTCGAGGAAGTGGCCGAAGGCGACAGCGAAGCGATCGAGGACCCGATCGGCGCGCTGATCGACGCGTCGCCCGCGACCACGCAGTATGGCGCGACCCCGGTGAATGCAGCTCAAGTGATCGTTCCGGCTTCGGAAGCGATCCTCGTGACCAGCGAAGCTATCGCGGGCGCAGGTCCGAGCGAGGCCTCGTTGAATCAGCTGGCCATGCCGGTCACGCCGTAAACTGCTGAATTTGCAGGCCTAGAAGCTGATTTCCTTGCCCTCGAGACCGGGCAGCTTCAGCACGATCAGGAGATCGCGGATCTCCTGACGGGCGGCGACGTGGCTCATGGTGAAGGCGACGCCAGAGCCGGCATCGGTGAGATCCAGCAGCGACAGCCCCATCGGGAACAGCTCGCGGTAGATCACGCGCTCTGACAGTCCCGGCGAAATGCGGAAGCCAACGCGGCGGGACAGGTTGTCGAGAGCTTCGCCGACGCGCTGCTTGTTGCGGGCGTCTAGCGGCGACATGCGGTTGCGCATGACGATCCAGTCGATTGGGCGGCGCGTCTGCTGGGCCTTCTGCTTGCGGCACTCCCAGACAAGTTCGGCATAGAAGCTGGGGCGCGCGACTTCGAGGGTCTGCGGATCGACGTCACCCAGCAGGTCGAAATCGACGAACGAGTCATTCAGAGGGGTGATCAGCGTGTCGGCCGAGGAGTGGGCCAGGCGCGACAGGAAGGTGTCGCCGCCGGGGGCGTCGATGATGATGAAATTGCACTTTTCCGAAAGCCGTTTGAGGCTTTCGTCGAAATGGCGGGCTTCTTCGGCTTCGGCGGCGTCGAGGTCGCGGGCCTGGCTGGCGTCGATGCGGGCGACTTCCGGCATGGGCAGCGGGGCGCCGGTGTTGCGGATCCAGCGCGAGCGGTTCTCGATATAGCGGGCGAGCGAGCGCTGTCGGACGTCGAGGTCCATGACGCCGACAGTCATGCCCATGCGCAGCAAGGCGACGCAGAGGTGCATGGCGACGGTGGACTTGCCTGCCCCGCCCTTTTCGTTGCCGATAACGATCGTATGGGCCAGCCGGGTTTGTCCGGTGGCGTCACGGTCGTTCGTGGCGTTTGGCGCTGTCATGACGGTGAAGACCATTGGATCAGTACGCCCTTATGGGGGCGACGACCCGGCAGGGGCCAGCCAGCGATGACAGCTCTACACAGAGCGCGGTTACGTCCGCCTCGCTGGCGATAGGGCCGGCGGAGAGGCGGATTTCTGTTCCAATGGAGGCGTAGGCGGGGTTCAGGCTTTCGAGCTTTTTGCTGGCGACGAGCTGCTTCCAGCGGTTTTCCGCTGCCACGCGGGTGGCGAAGGAGCCAAGTTCGGCCTCATAGAACAGTGAATTGGCCCCGTTCAGCGCCGGCGCGGGCGAATAGAGGTTGGCCAGGCGGGCATTCGCTGCGGCGGCCGGATCGGAAACCTCGCCGGTGATCTCGGACATCGCGACGGGAATGAACATGCCCTCCTGATCCGGCAAAGGACCCATGACGTCGAGGGCCTTGCGGAGGTGGACGAGCTGCGAGTCGAGAGCTGCGACCTGCGCTTCGAGGGCGACGATACGGTCGTTTTCGCTGACGAACGGTGCGTTTGCGGCCATTTGACCGGCTTCTGGCGGCTCGCCGATCAGGGGTTCAGGGCGGCCTGTAAGGCCTTCGGCGGGCGCGAGGCGCGCACATGCGGCTATGGCCAGCGCGGCTACGCTGAACCCGACAAACCTGAGATAACTGACAAACCACGAACGCATTCCGCAAGGATCGGCAAAGCCGGTTAAGGACCCATAAAATCCCCGGGGCCTGATCCGATTGATCCACCTGTGGAACGGGCCTAGAAGCGCGCGCCGGAATGCCCGCGAATTGCAGCGCCTGGCCGAGACTGGTGAAGGGGTTGAAGTTTGCCGAAGCGTTCTGGTCTTGTCGTCGCCCGCACGCGCGGAGAGGCGAGAGAGTGGCACAGGGCCCAGCGCGCGCTGGGCAAGCGGATCGCCTTCGCGCCGACCATGGGCGCGCTGCACGATGGCCATCTGAGCCTGATCAAGCTCGGGCTTGAAAAGGCGGACGTAGCCGCGTCGTCGATCTTCGTGAACCCGACGCAGTTTGCTGCGCATGAGGATCTTGGGACCTACCCCCGCGCCGAGGAGAGCGATCTCGAGAAGCTGGCGGCGGCTGGATGTTCGTTCTGCTATTGCCCCTCCCCCATCGAAATGTATCCGCCGGGCGATTCCACGCGCGTGAAGGTGAAGGATCTTTCGCATATTCTCGAGGGCGAGGTGCGTCCGCACTTCTTCGAGGGCGTGGCGAGTGTGGTGAGCCGGCTTTTTCTTCATGTGGCCCCGGATGTCGCCGTGTTCGGCGAGAAGGATTTCCAGCAGCTTCTGGTCATCAAGCGCATGACGCAGGACCTTGGCTTCGGGATCGAGATTGTCGGCGCGCCGACGCGTCGGGAAGCGGATGGCCTCGCGATGTCGTCGCGCAATGCGTATCTGAATACGGACGAGCGCGCGCAGGCTGTTGCCGTGTCGCGTGTGATGTTCGCGACGGCGGCCAAGCTTGAGGCAGGCGAGCCGATCCGCGCAGCGACGGATGCGGCGACGGCCGAACTGTTGGCGGCGGGCTTTGCGTCGGTTGATTATGTCGAAGCGCGGCGCGCGGACACGCTGGCGCCGTTTGGCGCAGAAACGTGCCCTGTTGGAGCGACTGGACGGCTGCTGCTCGCAGCGCGGCTGGGCAAGACGCGGCTGATCGACAATGTCGGGTTTGTGCGGAGGTAGCTGGCGGCGGCTTGCCTTTGTATCTGAGCCAGCCGTGCAGGGTGCATCTTGATGCACCCTACGGCTCCCCTCGATCGTCATGCCCGCGAAGGCGGGAAGCTAGGGGTTGCGCACACCGTACTCGCATCCCTGGGTTCCGGCTCACGCGCTGCGCGCGTGTCCGGAATGACGATGAGAGTTGCGGGCATGATTTCTCCACCGCTTCCCCCGCGAAGGCGGGGGTCCAGTCTTGCGCGCTTCGCGCACGGTCTTGCTTAGAAGAACTGGATCCCCGCCTTCGCGGGGAACGCGGACCTGAAGGTCCGCTTCCAGATACGCGCTCTCAATCGCACGGACGTAATCGTCCTGCGTGATGCCGTCTCTCATC
>JAUYSA010000289.1 GCA_030696545.1 Hyphomonadaceae bacterium | reverse complement strand
GCAGGAACGCAGACGCTGGCTTCGAGCGCGCATGGCGCGGCTCGTTCGAGAAGATACGCTGCAGATCGCGATCGTAACGCGTGTCGGTGTCGATTGAGTAGTGAGCCAGCTTTCGGTCGTAATGATCAGCCAGCGTCTTGTTGAGGCGGCCGACCGGATCAACTTCCAGGCGCCGCGTCAGCCCCGCTTTCATGCCCGAAATCTCGGCCATCAGTTCGTCGACGAATTGCAGCTTCTCCAGCGCGCCGGGCCACTCGGCATACTTCGTCCGCCAGCTTGCGCGTGGCGTCAGCCAAACTGCAAACGTTTCCGCGAAATCTTCGTCGGGATGGCTCTGCGCATACCAGCGCGGCAGGTGCTGAACGTAATCGCGGCTGTTCGGGTTCGGGCGATAGCTGTCGGGATAAGGCGAGGAAGAGCGCCCGAACATCTCCTGCCATTTGCGGCGGCGGTGCAGGGCGTAAGCGTGCTGAATGATGTGACCGGCTTCGTGCCGCAGGATCTGCATGCACTGGCGCTTGGTTCCGCCTTCCACTTCCTTGAACATCTTCCGCTCAAGCCGCGCGAGACGCGGATGCGCAAGATAGAACGGAACGGCGATGCCCGGTGTTGTGTCGGGGCTGAACCATTCGTCCGAAATCCAGGCGTGCGCCTGAACCAGCCCGCGCCGCTTCAGCTCGCCGTTCAGCTCCTTCATGCAGCCCTGGATCCAGGTGCCTTCAATCGAGACGTTAAGATCCTTGAGCCGCATCTGCAGCAGCTCCGCATCCGGCAGATATGACCACCATGGCTGGCGCGACTTCGTGCGCATCGACCAGAGGGTACCGCCAGAGTCACCCATGTTAAAAACGCTCCCCGAGAGACGCCGCTGCCCAAGGTCCGGCGCGCCTCGGCCGCGAGGCCGATGCATCCGGAATGCCGTGTCTCTGGGATCTCAAAAACAAGCTGGCGACCTCTCCGCGATGATGTGCGGATGGAACGCTTTCTAAACCATAAATCTCTTGCGGCGCTTCAGGAAAATCGACGTTTGCCACTGAAAAACTGCACAATCTTTCAAAGGGCAGTCAGCCCGGCCCGCTGTTCAGGCAGCGACGCGGCCGCCCAAACAGATGCCGCGCGATTCCCCAGCAAAAGCCCCGAAAGGCCGCTCATATCGGGTCGTAGGGGAAAACCTCGGCCGTCGCCTCGGTCCCGAAAAAGCTCCCGGCCATGGCGGGGAGGCAGGTGTCGAGGATTTTCTCGGGATTCCAGCCGTTCAGGTCCGCCATCGAGCGGATCGGGCGGGGCTGGTCGAACAGGATGATCTCGTTGCCCCTGACACAGAAGATCTGGCTGGAGACGTTTTGGGCCCGGTCCGAGCACAGGGCCACTGCAAGCTGGGCCACCTGATCCGCCCGCATAGCTGCCTTCATGCGCCCAACCCGCTGGGCGCCGGCTTCGTCTTTTACGGGAATCGACTCGATCATCCGCGTCCAGGCGAACGGCGCGATTACGTTGGAGCGGATATTGTTCCGCACGCCTTCCATGGCGACCACGCGCGACAGCCCGACAATGCCCATCTTGGCCGCCGCATAGTTCGCCTGGCCAATGTTTCCGATAAGCCCGGACGTGGAGGTGAACAGCACATACGCCCCATCCTTCTGCTCCCGGAATAGCTCGATCGAGGCGCGCGTCACGTTGAATGAGCCGCGCAGGTGGACGTTGATGACGCGGTCCCAGTCGTCCTCGGTCATCTTGTGGAACATGCCGTCCCGCAGGATGCCGGCGGGGTTCACGATGGCATGGAGCCCGCCAAAAGTGTCCTTTGCCTGCTCGACCATCCGGGCGACAGCGGCATAATCCGCCACGCTCTCCGAGTTCGAAGCCGCCTCGCCACCCGCCGCCCGGATCTCCCGCGCCACCTGCTCGGCAGGGCCAGCGGAGCCCTCGTCGCCACCAGTCAGCGAGCCGCCAAGATCGTTCACCACGACCTTCGCGCCCTCGCGCGCCAGCAGAAGCGCCGTCTCCCGCCCGATCCCGTTCCCACCGCCGGTAATGAGTACGACCTTGCCTTCGAGCACGCCCATGACTGTCTCCTCGTTTTGCCGGGCAAATCCAGCACACGCCGGGCAGGGTGGAAAGGTCGCGGAGTCCTCCACCACGCAGTGGGGGAGGTGGATCGCCGCGCCTTCGCGGCGAGACGGAGGGGGAGCCGCCGGTCCAAGTGGTCGCGCGCGATGCTCCGGTTCCCCCAGAAGTGAAAGCCCCCTCCGTCAGCCGCGCACATGCGCGGCCGCCACCTCCCCCGCCTGCGGCGGTGGAGGACTCTTCGCGCTGCGCTCTCCCACCGTCACACAAAATTTCTTGCACCCCGGGGCAAACGTCCCTATTTGCACCCTCCAATAACCGGCTGCGCGAAGGGCCCCAAACGGGGAAGACGGCGACCAGCGGTGATGCACTGACCTGGGCTTAGCCAAAATGGCGAAGCTGCGGTCGTTGGTTCGTCACTCTCGTCTTCGGAGCCTGCGCCACTTGAACGCTATCCCTGCCTACGAAATCGTCCCCGATTCTCCAGAGCATTCTGCGGCTGTAGAAGCGCTGTATGATGACGTCTTTGGTCCCGGCCGCTTCGCCAAGACGGCCGAGCGCCTGCGCGAGGGCAACTCCGCAATCGCAGACGCCAGCCTCGTCGCCATCGACAGCGACGGCCTCACCGGCGTCGTGCGTGTCTGGCCGGTGAAAGTTGGCGGCTCTGATGGTCAAGGTGGCGGCCGCGCCGCATTCCTCGGCCCCATCGCCGTCGCCGAACGCCGCCGTGGCAATGGCGTCGCCTTCAAGCTCATGGAGCGCGCCATCGGCGTCTGCCGCGAGCAAGGCTACGCCGCCGTGATCCTCGTCGGCGACCACGAATACTATGAACGCTTCGGCTTCCACCCGGCTGGCGACGGCCGCTTCCAGCTGCCCGGCCCCGTCGACCAGAAACGCGTCCTGATCCGCGACCTGTCTGACCGCGCCGCCAAGCTCAAGGGCGAACTCAGCGTCCCGCGTTGAGGCTAGCGCTTCAATGGCGAAGGGCTACGACTTGTCATCCCGGCCGTAAGCGCGAAGCGCTGGAGAGCCGGGACCCATTGATCCGCGAGTTCGCAATCTGGTGAATGGCTCCCGGATAGCCGCTTCGCGTCTTCCGGGATGACAAGCAAAGGATGTTGCAGCTAGTGAGCCAGGCGGCTCAACGCCCCTCGCGACGCCACGCCAGCATCAGGAAAGCGCACGCCAGCAGCATACCGACAACGCCTGGCAGCAGCGTCGTACTCTCCGTCGCGCGCACCGCATAAGCGCCGCGCTGGCGCAGGCCCAGCCAGTCGGAGCCAGCCGCATTGCCGCGCTCGCCAACGCGATCCACACGCGGCATCGTCGGCGTGCCGTCAGCGCCAAGCCTGAACACGCCGCCCAGCGTCGCCGCCGCCACCGGCTGCAGCTTGTCCGGCGTCGCGCGCAGGTCGAGATATTCGCGCGGATGCGTCGGCCCGCGCAGCGTCACTGCGTTCAGCTTCCCGCTCGTCGCGCGATACAGCCCCAGCTCCTTCGCCGGAACCGCCGCACGATAATTGCCCGGCGACACCAGCGACCACGGGCTCTCCACGGTTGTCCCGTCCGGCGCCTCGATCGACAGCGGAGCAGGCGTGTCCGACATTGTGTGCAGCGTCGCCGTCAGCTCAGGCGCAGCGCCAGCCTCAAGCTCCAGCAGTTCTTCTTCCAGCTCCGGCTCTTTCATCAGCCAGTGCGCCGTGCGCCGGATCAGCTCCGCATACGGCCCGCCGCCTTCATAGCCGCGCGCCCAAAGCCAAAGCTGGTCAGACATAACCGACGCCACGCGCCCCTGGCCCACACGGTTCAGCAGCAGCAGCGGATTTCCGTCCGGCGTCTGCATCAGCGATTCAGACTTGCCCTGATCCATCTTCATGTACCGCATCCACGGGCCCCACCCGTCGGTCGGCAGCGTCGCGGTGACTGAGTGGCGCTTGCCAAGTTCGGTCAGCTGCGGCGTGAACTTGCCATCCACCACTTCGCCCGTGGCGCGGCCCGGCAGCACGCCGCCCAGCGGCGTGTTGTAAAGCAGGTAAGACCCCGTGTACGGCGGCCCCGCCGCGATCAGCAGCGCGCCGCCACGCTCCACATAGCGCGCCACGCGATCCAGATACTGCTCTTCCAGCACCGACGGACGCAGCTCGTGATCGAATATCACCAGGTCGAACTCGTCCAGCTTCTCGCGGAACAGCTGCGGCTTCGGGAACGCGATCAGCGCGATCTCCTCGATCGGCACATTGTCCGACTTCTGCGGCGGCCGAAGGATCGTGAAGTGAACCAGATCCACCGCCGGGTCAGACTTCAGCAGGTCGCGCCACACACGCGCGCCCGCATGCGGTTCACCCGTCACCAGCAGCACGCGCAGCCGATCCTGCACGCCCGAAATCCGCGCCGACGCGAGATTGTTCGCCATTGTGAGTTCGTTCGGGATGCCATCCACAGACAGCACGACAAGGTTCTCGCCACGCCGCTTCAGCGTGAACGAGATCATCGCCGGCTCGCC
>JAUYSA010000102.1 GCA_030696545.1 Hyphomonadaceae bacterium | reverse complement strand
CTGTCAGCAAAAGCTGAGGAAGCGGCGGGATTACCAGTCCAGTTTGCGCGTGTTTGTGTCGTGTCATGGGTTGGATAATAACCCCGGCCCAGGCCCCGGTTGAATCTGGAGGGCGCTATCCCTCATCTTTTCGGGCTAGGTGATTAAATTCAGAGACGAAGTAATTTCGCTGTCCTACGAATTCGATGTCACGCTATCCCCCAATCTCGTGATCACCCGGCTTGTCATCCCGGCCGTAGCGGAGCGGAGAGCCGGGAGCCATTGATGGACTGTCGTGCTCTCACAATGGGTCCCGGATAGCGCTGCGCGCTTCCGGGATGACAAGCGGTGGGTGCGGGGGCGGCGTTCGCTTACTGCTTCAGCATCCAGTCGTGCGCGGCATCCAATATTTCGGCGAGGACTTCGGGGTCTTTGCGGCCCGACTTTGCTGGTGCGTGGAAGGAGTGGTCGGCGTGTTCGGCGAGGTGGAGTCTGGCGCGCTTGCCGAGTTTCGCAACGACCGGCTTGAGAAGATCGAGGTCGGCGAATTCGTCTTTCGTGCCCTGCAGGAAGAACATCGGGATTTTTACTGACGACAGATGGCCGGCGCGTTCGATGCCGGGCTTGCCGGGTGCGTGGAGCGGGAAAGCGAAGAAGACGAGACCGGCGACGGACTGCAACGCTTCGATCGACTGCGCCTGTGACGTCATGCGGGCGCCGAAGGAGCGGCCGCCTGCGAACAGCGGCAGGCCGGCGGCGAGCCTGGCTGCATCGGCGGCGGCAGCGCGGATGGCGGTGTGGGCGATGGCTGGGCTGTCTGGGCGTTTCGAGCCGCGTTCCATGTAGGGGAAGTTGTAGCGCAGGACGGCGATGCCTCGCGCTTCGAGCCCGTCGGCGGTGGCGGCCATGTTCTTGTGCGTCATGCCCGCCCCTGCCCCGTGAGCTAGAACGAGCACCGCCTTTGCGCCTTTCGGCTTTTGCCAGAGCGCCGAGACGGTTGAGCCGTCTGGCAACTTCAAAGTGCGCTCTTTCGGGGCCATTGGGCACTTATTGCGCGGGCGGCACGGCGGGTGCAGCGGCGGCTGGCGCGGCGGCAGGGACTGGCTTGCGGAAGCGCAGGGTCATGCGGTCGCTTTCGCCGATGGCCTGATATTTCGCCTTGTCATAGCCCGCGCCTTCGGGCGAGCCGGGCTGCGGCTCGCGCAGGTTGGGCGGCAGCATCCAGACGCCGAGGGGATGATCGGCATTGTCTTTCGGGTTGGCATTGATCTCCGAGGATTCTTCCAGCACGAAGCCGGCGTTCTGCGCGAGTTGCACGACATAGCTTTCGAGGACATAGCCCGTTGACGCCGTGAGATCCTGATCGCGCGCGGATGGGAGGCGGTGCTCCTCCACGCCGAGCACGCCGCCGGGCTTCAGCGCGCGGAAGGCGTCTGCGAAAATCTTGTCGGCATAACCGCCGGCCATCCAGTTGTGGACATTGCGGAAGGTAAGCACGGCATCCGCCGAGCCATCGGGCGCGAGGCCCGGGCTGGTGCGCGAGCCGACCGTGAGCGTGATGTCGCCATAGGTTTCGGGATGATCGACGAAGGCTGCCCTGTAGGCGTCGACATTGGCCTGTGCGTTGGCCGAGGATGTCGGGTCGACATGCGCCGCGTAGAGACGCCCGCCGCCAGCTTTCAGCCAAGGCCCAAGAATGGCGGTGTACCAGCCGCCGCCGGGCGCGATCTCGACGACCGTGTCGGATGGTTTGACGCCGAAGAAGGTGAGCGTTTCGGCCGGGTGGCGCCAGGGATCGCGCGCTTTTTCGGCGTCGGTGCGCCAGGCGCCAGACACGGCGCTGGTCAGGCTGTCGGCCGGGGTTTCGGCCTTGAGCGCATCGATGGGGCCGGCGGGGGCGGGGTCTGCGGCATCATCCCGGCAGCCTGCCATCAGGGCGAAAGCGGCAAGGGCGAAGAGCGCGCGGCCTGGTTTCATCGTCGGTTCCCGTCTGCAGCAGCCTGATTTCAGGGCCAAATCCGGCCCTGCTCCGGTCAGTGACTTTATCCATTCAGGATCACTTGACCACCCGGGAGTGCATTCCCAACTCGAATGCCGAGGCGCTGCAATCGCAGGCCTTGAAGGCCGAGGCGCCGGCCAGTCTGGCGGCGCCGTGAACGGTCTTTGTGTTGAAACCAGCGGAACGTTGAACACGTCCCGCCCTGTTGCTTGAAGAAGGACAGACCAATGAGCACGTTCGATTTTTCCCCCCTTTATCGCACCGTCGTCGGCTTCGACCGGCTTGCCAGCCTGATCGACACCGCACAGCGACTTGATGGCGCGCAGGGCTATCCCCCCTACAATATCGAGCAGTCCATCGAGGACGAGAGCGCGTACGCGATCGAGCTTGCTGTTGCAGGCTTTGGCGAGGCCGACCTCGATCTTGAAGTGAAGGAAAGCCAGCTGATCGTCATCGGCAAGAAAGACGGCAGCGAAGCGAACCGGAAATTCCTGCACCGCGGCATTGCGGAGCGCGGATTCATCCGTCGCTTCCAGCTGGCGGATCACGTCGTGGTGAGTGGCGCGGCGCTGAAGAATGGCCTGCTGCGCATCGAGCTGAAGCGTGAGCTGCCGGAAGCCATGAAGCCGCGCAAGATCACGATCGGTGACGCAACGTCGCCGCAAGTGATCGAGGGCGGCGCGACAAAAATCCGCACGGCTTCGGCTGCTTAACGGAGGCACTTGAAAATCAGGTTGGGCGTTCCGATCTGATCATCTGGTTGAAAGACCCGGCGGTGAACCGATCGGCCCTCCCCCCGGATGGGCTGGTCCTGGATCCTGCCAAAGAGAAGCGGCGCATTCCCAACGGAGTGCGCCGCTTTTTCTTGTGGCGTTTGGATCAGAGTGAGCGCGGCAGCGTCGCCATGAACTGATCCCACGCTGCCTGTGGCGCCTCGGGCCAGAACAGGCAGACGATTGCGATGCCGGCGAGCGCGCCGCCAAGGTGCGCGCCGTGGCCGATACCGTCGCGAATGTTGCTGCGTGAGGCCCACGCGGAAAAGACGACGTAGCAGATCGCGAACACGCCGAGCGGCATGGGAAGCGCGAAGAACAGGCGGATCTCGGCGAAGGGATAGAACACGGCCGCGGCTGTTGTGATGCCCGAGACGGCGCCGGATGCGCCGAGCGCTTTGTAGTTCGTGTCGCGGTAGTGCTCCATGTAGGTCCATGCAGAGCCGGCGAGGAGCGCCGCGACATAGATCACCAGGAAGCCGACCGTGCCTGTCGTGAGTTCGAGGTAGGGGCCCATGAAATAGAGGGCCAGCATGTTCATGAAGAGGTGGAACGGGTCTGCGTGGATGAAGCCGGACGTGACGCCTCGATACCATTCATTGTTGCGGCGCATCCGACCGATATCGAACAGGAGGCGATCAACAATTGTCGCGTTGTTGAACGCAACGATCGAGAGGACAACGTTCGCCACGAGCAGCGCCAGCGTGGCCGGCGAGCTCAGCAGGATCTGGATCTCGTTCATGGCGCGCGCTCCGGACGGGGGGCGTCAGTCTTTGACGTCTGCGTCCGGGGCGTCGTCTTCGGAAGCGGCGGATACGGCGTCTTCACCGGCATCGTCGGGGCCTGCGTCATCGCCTGAGGCGTTGTCATCGCCTTCCTGATCAGAGCCGGCGTCGGCGGAGGCGCTTTCGCCCTCACCACCCTCGCCACGATTGCGGCCGCCACGGCGGCGACGGCGGCGCTTGCGCTTGCGGCTTGCTTCGTCGCTGGATTCGCCGTCGCGAGGCTGTTCAGCTCCGGCTTCGGAGGCTTCCGTGGCTTCGTCCTCAGCGGTTTCGCCTTCAGGCGTTTCCGTGCGCGGCGGGCGCTGGTCTTGTTTTGCTTCCTGGCGAGGCGGCCGCTGCAGGAAGGCAGTGGTGGCGGTTTCGTCGGTGAAGGCTTTCAGGGCTTCGATCGCCTGGCCGGTGACGAACTTGCGGCGTAGCTCGCGGAACGAGCGGGCGGCGGAGCGCAGCGGGGCCAGGGTCAACGTGTCCTTGCCAAGCGTGACCGGGAAGGTCTCAGCGCCGGCGAGCGAGCTTTCGAGGTTTTCGGCGGCCCATGGCAGGAAGAACGCGGCGAGATCGTCCGCGAAGATCGGCGCGAGGGTTTCTTTCAGATCGTCGAGCGCGGCGAACGGGCCGGAGGCTGTCGGCGCGGACATGAACTCGCACCATTTGGCGACGAACTCGCCGTCCTTCTCGATGATCTTGGCGGGCGTCGGATCCTTCATCATCTGGATCAGCTGACCCGCGATGGCGAAGTCCGCGATCGAGGGGCGGTCGCCGAAGATGAAGAGGTGTTTCTTCAGGTGATCGTCGAGCAGCTTGATGAATTTCTTGAACGACTTCTCGACCACGGGACCGAGATCGCCGTCGAGCTGCATGGTTTTGAGCTGGCCGGTCATCGTCTCGATGGCGAGGTCTTCCGTGGCCTTGCGTTCGCCCGGTGCGCCGGAGGGATAGTATTCCTCGATCGAGCGCTGGGCGGCGAGGCGCTGGTCCTTCTTGCGGGTCCAGCGATAGTGGTAGGCCGCCTTGGCGAGCCACACGTCGGCATGCTCTTCCAGCACGCAGGCGAGGAAGGCGAGCGCAGGATCGGCAGGCGTGGCTGAAGGCTCCGGGCTATCGGCCTCGAGCGCTTCCATCATCGGCGTGGTGTCGTGAACGGCGAAGCCAGATGACGTGACCAGAACGGGCAGCGTGCCGAAGCGCGAGACGCGTTTCAGTTCGTCTTCGGTCTCGAGCGTGCGGGGCACCCAGTCGAAGGCGAACGCCTTGTACTTGAGGTAGGACCGCATCTTGGTGGAATAGGCCGAGGTCTCGGCGCCGAACAGGCGATAGGACATTCATGTCTCCGGAAAGCGCGCGGAAACTACGCGGGATGCCCCTCAGCTTCAACCGCTGATTGCGCGTCCGAAAACGGGGATTCCCTTTGAAAATCCGTCATTCGGCAGGACGTGACGCCGCATGAAGACCGCGCACGGCGCCGCGCTGGTGAAAAGGCGGCTACCGGGCAGGCCCAGAGAAATTCGCAGCCCAACAACGCGGCGCCAGCCATTTCTTGGTTAGCACCCGGTTGATCGCGCCAATTCGTGCGTCCGGTTTAATCGTTTTCCCACGGGCTTTTGTGACGCTTCGAGGACGGAGAAGGGGTCGGCAGGAGACTGCCGCATGACGTGCATGGACACTGAAAGCGAAAGCCCCGGCGGGCTGAATCTTGCGGAGCGTATCCGCCGTCTGGCCAACGGACGGAATACGATCGACGTGGCGCAATTCCAGTTCATCGGGCTGGAAGCGATCCGCAACCGTTATGCCGATCGCTGGAGCGAAAAGCGCGACCGTGTCGCCAGGATCGCGCGCCAGTTCATTGCGCGGCGCATCGCCGCCGAGGATGTACTGATCGCGGGCGCCGATGGCTTCCTTCTGGTGTTCGGGACCTTTACGGGCTTTCTGGCTGACGCCGCCGCGCATCGTATATCGAAGGAGCTGAACGCTTTCTTCCTCGGCTCGCCCGATCTGGACGACATGCAGATCGAGGCGCAGCACCAATCGATGAGCGTCGATGATTTCGCCAATGCGTTTGGCGCGATGATCGCGGGCTCGAAGGATCTTGCAGCGCCCGCGCCTGTGCGCACGGCGCCCGCCGAAATTCCCATGGGGTTCACCCCTGTGTGGGACGCGCAGCGTGGCGCGCTTTCGACCTTCTTCATCTCGCCGCTCGATCCTGCGACTGGCTGGCCGATGGACTGGAATTACGCCAGCCACCGCCATACCGACATGGACGAACTGAAGCTGAAAGCCTCTGAAGAGGCGATGCGGAAACTGTTCGCCAGCGGGAAGAAGGCGCTGGTGGGCGTGGCGGTTCACGTCTCGAGCCTGAACAGCCAGCAGAGCCTTTCGCGCCTGATGGGCGTGATCTCGAAATTCGATCCGGCGCTGGCGCGCTATCGCGTGATCCGCGTGAGCTGCGTCGAGCCGGGTTATCCGCGCATCTACCTGGAAGACATACTGCGCGTGCTCAAGCCGCGCATTCCCTACGTCGCGATCGGGCTCAACTGGAGCGAGCCGGATGTTGCCTCGGTTCTGAATCTGAAGCCTGCCGCGATCGGGTTCACGCTGCCCACGGGCGCGCTGGGAGTCCATGGGCCGAAAGCGGACGCGTTCGCGCGGATACATGCCGCCACCGAACACGCGCGGCATGTGGGCGTTTCCGTCGGCGTCGAGGGCGACCTTCTTCCCGACCACGCCCAGCGGTTTGCGCAGGATGGCGTGAACCATGTCTGCTCGCCACGTATCTGGCCTACGCGTCGCACCCTGCCGCCGGCGGAAATATGGCCGGCATCCCGCCTTGGTATGGATGCGAGAGCCGAAACAGCCGCCTGAAGCGACAGGTACGGTCACACAGTTGCGCTGCGTACGCACAGTTGCAGCGGCAGGAGGAACTGGTAAGTTTCCGCCGCTGCGCGGGGTTGGCCGGGCGGCGAATAATCAGAGGACGGAGACCTCCCCATGAAGACAGCGATCACGCTCGCAGCTGTTGCGCTGGCCCTCGCCGCGCCGGCATTTGCGCAGGACAAGACGACGCTCGACTACGTCACCACCAACGGCACGGTCATCAAGGCGAACGCGCAGGGCACTGACCTTGAGCTGCCGATGGCTTACAAGGCTGACGGCACCTACACGACCAGCGCGATGGGCCAGGACATCACCGGCAAGTGGCGCATCGACGGCGACAAACTCTGCACCGTCAACTCGATGAGCCCGAGCGAGTCGTGTGTGGCTTATCCGGCCGGCAAGAAGCCCGGTGACGAATTCAAGGTGACGAACCCGATGCTGGGTGAAGTCTCTGTGACCATCAACAAGTAAGGCTGGCCACACATGAAACGCATCCTTGCCTGCCTCGCTGTCGCGGCCATTGCCGCTCCGGCGTTTGCGCAACAATCGACCACGCTTAAGGAACTCACCACCAGAGGCATGGTGATGGAAGCCGGCGGCATGGAAATCGACGTCACCTACAAGCCTGACGGCACCTTCACCGCGATGGACGGCCAGGTGACTGGCAGGTGGCGCATTGAAGGCGAGAAGCTTTGCACCTCGTCGAACTTTGCGCCGGTGGACGAATGCACGACCTATCCGGCCGGCAAGAAATCCGGCGACTCGTTTGAACTCGCGGGCGCGCAGGGAACGGCGACGATCCGGATCAAGTAAGTTCGGAAAAATAAAATAGACCCAGGCGCACAGGCCAGGGAAACGCCTCGCACCTTCCGGTGTGGGGCGTTTTTGTTTTGGGAATGTGAGAGCGGCGCTGCGAAGAGAGGCCCTCTGTCTCGCGGCTTTGTCGCGATCCACCTCCCCCGCCGTTGGCGGTGGAGGGCGGGCCGTGAAGGACTGGGCTGTCCCAGAAACGACGACCCCGGCCACTGCTTTCACAGGGCCGGGGCGACACCATGGTTGTCCGCCAGTTCGTCCTTCGAGCTGCGGCCATCACAGCCTGGTCCTGATCAGGGACCGCTCGTTCGACGCCATCCGGCGAAGCTGAGCCTTGAGCGTCTTGGTTCGGCTTTCGCATAACTCCGGGACATCACATCCCGCTTCCATGCGTCCGCGCGGCTGAGACCACGCTCGTGTCCGTGTCTATCCCCTCTCGAGGACTCCAGCGGTTTTGGACCCGCCTGAGCGCGACTTCGTCTCTTGCAGAGCGCGATGCCGCTTCCGGTGCTCGTTGCTCCCCTTGTTCAGCGCTGGTCCAATCCAGCTTACCAGTGGGGACATTCAGTTGCTCGACCCGCGACGGTCTCCTCTCTGAACACAAACAGGCTCTCACAAATCCCGCGGCGCGAGAATATCGGCGGCCTGTGGAAACTGTTGACGGCGCTGTTGATAAAATCGTGCTGCGCGTGCGAGACAATTCACGCACACGGGAGACACAAAATGGCGCTCGATCTGGAAACGCGGCAGCAGCTCATCGAGACTGTACGCCGCTTTGTCAACGAGGTTTGCCGGCCGAACGAGCAGCTCGTTTCCGAGACCAATGCGATCCCCGAGAAGATCGTTCAGGAGATGAAAGACCTCGGCCTGTTCGGGCTGTCGATCTCCGAAGAATATGGCGGGCTCGGCCTCACCATGGAGGAAGAGGCGCTGGTAATCCTGGAGATGGGCCGCACCTCCCCTGCTTTCCGGTCGACCTTCGGCACCAATGTCGGCATCGGCAGCCAGGGCATCGTGATGTTCGGCAATGACGACCAGAAAAGCGAGTGGCTGCCCAGGCTCGCGACCGGCGAAGCGATTGCGAGCTTTGCGCTGACCGAGCCGGATGCGGGATCGGATGCAGGCTCGGTGAAAACGAAGGCTGTGAAGGACGGCAATCACTACGTGCTCAATGGCGCGAAGCGCTACATCACCAATGCCGACAAGGCGACCATCTTCACCGTCATGGCGCGCACGGACCAGAACACGCCGGGGCCGAAGGGCTTGTCGGCTTTCATCGTCGAGCGTTCGACGCCCGGCGTCACCATCGGCAAGCCCGAGAAGAAGATGGGCCAGCAGGGCGCGAATGTGTGTGACGTGATCTTCGAGGATGCGCGTGTGCCGATCACCAGCCGCCTTGGCGAGGAAGGCGAAGGCATGAAGGTGGCGATGAGCGTGCTCGATCGCGGGCGGCTGCATATCTCGGCGCTGAGCGTCGGTATCGCTGAGCGGCTGGTCGAGGAAATGACACGCTATGCCAGCGAGCGGAAACAGTTCGGCAAGCCGATCATCGAGCACCAGCTGGTGATGGGCATGATCGCAGAAAGCTATGCCGAGGCGTTGGCGGGCCGCGCGATGGTGATGGATGGCGTGCGCAAGTACGATGCGAAGGAAAAGACCGCGCTGATCGCCTCAGCGACCAAGATGTGGTGTACGGAAATGGTCGGCCGTGTGGCGGACCGCGCCGTGCAGGTGCATGGCGGCGCTGGCTATATCGCGGACTACGCCGTGGAGCGCTTCTATCGCGACGTCCGCATCCTGCGCCTCTATGAAGGCACGACGCAGATTCAGCAGATGGTGATCGGCCGCGAGCTGCAGCGCATGGCCAAGGCGGGCGAGATCTAGCGGTCTTCGTCCAGCGCGGCGACAAGAGCGGCGCGCAGCTCGGCCGTGTCGCCGAAGCCGATGGCCAT
>JAUYSA010000078.1 GCA_030696545.1 Hyphomonadaceae bacterium | reverse complement strand
CGGTCAGAACATCGGTGTCGATGGCGGCGTTACGGCCGTCTAGGAACATAACGTGGTGCGGCCGGGGCGGATCACGACCAGGGGGACGGACGATATGGCCGACGACGCGCCGCCGACCGAAGCACCGGTAGATGCGCCAGCCCCAAAGGCTGGCGCAAAGCTGGACCGGCTCAACAAATGGCTGACGCTTGGCGCCAATGTCGGCGTCGTGCTGGGCCTGATCCTGGTTTTCATCGAGGTCCGCCAGAACGCCGAACTGACGCGAACCCAGATGGAGCAGCAGATGAACGACATGCTGTCGACCATCGAACTGAGCATTGCGGAGCCTCAGATGGCGGCAGTCTGGGTGAAGTCGGTTCGCGAACCGGAGGCGCTCGTTGACAGTGAAATCAGGATGCTGGACGCGCATCTGACATCGATTTTGCTGGAATGGGACTATCTGATCCAGATGGAAACGAGCGGCCTGATTTAGCGCGACCGCGTACGGCGCCATGTCGCAAACACAGCCCCCGCCTATTTCGGCAGCCGCTTTGCCAAGAACTGGTGGGAAACACAGCTGTCCGGCTGGCAAGGCACGATCATGGAGGAGGTGGCGAGCCCCGTTATCAAAGCGCTCGATGACACCTTCATCGCCACGAGTTGGGACAAGATGCGGATCCAGCCGAAGATCCAGCCTGCAGTGGCTGAACCGGCCGTCGCTCCCTAGCGCACCCCCCCTCGCCACGACGCCGTCCCGCCCCCATATTGCGGGGCGACAGGAGATTTCCATGGCCGACACGCACCGCTTTCCAGTTGTCCGTACCGATGCCGAATGGCGCGCGCGCCTGACGCCCGAGCAATACGCGGTCATGCGCAATCACGGTACAGAACGGCCCGGCTCCTGCGCCCTGCTTTACGAAAAGCGCCCCGGCGTCTTCGCCTGCGCGGGCTGCGACACGCCGCTGTTCAACAACACGGTCAAATTCGAAAGCGGCACCGGCTGGCCCAGCTTCACAACGCCGATCGATGGCGCGCTCGAGGAAACCGTCGATCGCAGCCACGGCATGGTCCGCACCGAGGTGCATTGCGCCACCTGCGGCAGCCACATGGGCCACGTTTTTCCGGATGGCCCGCCGCCGACCGGCCTGCGCTATTGCATCAACGGCGTGGCGCTGAATTTCGAGCCGGCAACGTAGCTCAGCCCGCCCAGCTGAGCACAGTTCCCGGGGCGCCCTTCATGGCGGCGTTTCGCGTGGCTACCGCCATGTCGTACTCCGCCGGCGCCATGCACGTTGCCTTCACTTTGGACGCGCTGGTCTTCTCGATCTCGACTTTGAACGCGAAAGCCTTCCGATCGGCCTCCCATGCTCCCGCAGCGAAAAACGCCGAGTAATAGTACGCCTTTTCGGCGGCGCCTTCGGTCCACGCCGTACACCACATGAATGTGCCGCCCTGCCGAGCCTGGGCGGGCGCGGCGGTGAATGTGGACGTGGCAAGCAGCATGGCGGCGGCGGAGATGATCAGGCGCATGTGGGTCCCCTTATGGCTTGCGTCTTTCGAGCCTGCTCTTCCGGGTAAACGTATTCCCCGCTAACGACCATCGGCAGACGCAGATGCGACGGACACAAACCGATGAGCTTTGACGGCTTCCCCACCCTGCCACCGCACGTGAATGCACGCTTTTCTCGCTTCATGTCGGGCGACCTGCCGCCGGCTCACGTGAATATGGGAATCCGGCCGGATCTGTGGTGCAAGGAAGCCGAGGTGGGCCGCGTGCTTTTCCAATGGCCCAATGACGGCTCCCGCGACATCTACGAGGGCCGCGTCTTCGGCGGCTGGATCGCGGCCCTGTCGGACAACATCGTTTCGCTCTGCATGGTCACGGCGCTTGAGGAAGGCGAAGGCTTCACCACGCAGGACCTGCAGGTGAAGATCTTCCGCCCTGTCTCAGGACCACTCATCGAGATCGAGGCGCGTCTGGTTAACCGCTCCAAGTCGATAGGTTACATCGAAGCCGAATGGCGCCTGCCCAACGGGAACGTGGCGGCCCAGGTGCTGGCGTGGAAAGCCATCCGCCCGGCCGAAAGCTTTGCAACCAGAGAATAATCGCCGTTGAGGCGAATCCGGCGCTGCGTTTACCGTCTCGCCTGCGGGCAAGCTGGCGCGCTTCCTGCTGCTCCATGCTCATGAAAATCACACGCGCCCTTGCCTGCCTCATCACAGCCGCCGCCTTCGCGGGCACCGCTAACGCTCAAAACGTCCGGATACTCGGGCGCTCGGAGGTCATTCCGGGTGGCGGTTTTGCCTCTCCGTGGCCCGGCAGCGGCTTCGAGGCGACGTTCGAAGGCGGGACGCTCAAGGCCACAATCTCCGACTGGGGCTCCAACTGGCTCAATGTCGAGGTGGACGGGGTGACGACAAAACTCGACCTCGCAGAGGGAAGCCAGACCTACACCCTCTTCGAAGGCGCTCCCGGGCTCCACAAGATCCGCGTTACCCGCCGCACTGCCACCAATGTCGGCGTCACGCGCTTCGAAAAAGTCGAGGCTGACCGCCTTCAGGCCACGACCGCTCCTGACCACCGCATCCTCGTGATCGGCGACAGCTTCGCATCCGGGTATGGCGTCGAGGGCGCCAGCGAGAAATGCACCTACAGCCACGAAACCCAGAATGCCGGCCTCGCCTACCCGGCTCTGCTTGGTCGCACCTTCGGCGCTGACGTGCACGTCATCGCCAGCGATGGCGGCGGCTTGACTCGCAACTTCGCCGGAGACGGCCCAACGATGAGCACCCTCGCATGGCAAACGCTGGTTGACGGCAACACCGCGTGGGCGGCCTTGGCCTATCAGCCGCAGGTTGTCGTAGTTAACCTCGGAACCAGCGACTTCACCGCCAGCGACCCAGGCGCCACCTTCGACGATGCCTATGTCTTCATGCTGCGCCGCCTGCGCACCGCCTACCCGGACGCCATGATCGTCGGCTCGATCGGGGGCTCGCTGTGGGGCAAACGCTACACTGCGGCCAAAACCTCGATTTCCGACGCAATCGAGCTTGTCCGCAAGGAAGGCGACGCAAATGTCCGCTTCTTCGAATTCAAGCCGAAGGCCGGCAAGGACCGCTACGGCTGCGACAGCCACCCCAGCGCCCGCGCCCAAGCCGAAATGGCCGCCTCGCTCGAGCAGGAAATCACCAAATCCCTCGGCTGGAAGCCCGTCGCGCCCCGCGCGGCCGACTAGATTTCGCCGGTCGATGCGATACGCTTTCAAAATGCTCGCACGCTGGATCCTGGCCGGCCTCGCTCTTGGCTTGTCGCTTGGCAACCTGGCTCACGCCGATACTCGCAATGTTCGCATCCTTGGACGGGCCGCTGTCATCGCGGGCGGCGGAGTTAAACTGCAGTGGGCCGCGAGCGGCTTTGAAGCGCGCGTTGTCGGCAAATCACTTACCGCCACCATTGTCGACGAGTGGGGCGACAATTGGCTGAATATTGAGGTCGATGGAAAGCGCTCCGCAATCCAACTGAAGGCCGGCACTGCCGACTATGTTATTTTCTCAGGAAAGCCGGGCGTTCATACCGTACGCGTGACGCGTCGCACGAACTCGCAGGGCGGCGCAACACAACTTCTCGATGTGCGCTCGGACGGCAGCATAACGCCGACAGCAGTACCCAAGCGACGCATGCTCGTGATTGGAGACTCAATCACTTCTGGCTACGGCGTTGAAGGTGCCGACCAGCACTGCCGATATTCCAAGGAAACTCAGAATGCAGACGCTGCCTATCCATCGCTCGTCGCGCGAAGTTTCGCAGCTGACCTAGAACTTGTTTCCATGGATGGCTGGGGGCTTTACCGCAATTACATGGGTTCTCCACCCACAATGAAGCAGATGGCCTGGCAAACCCTGCCAACGGATGCGACGCCGTGGCCAATCGGAAAAAGCTTCCCGCAAGTGATCATTATCGCCCTCGGCGCCAACGATTTTGCCAGCGGCGATCCGGGCGACGGCTTCACTGCCGACTACCAAAGCCTCATCGAAAAACTGCGCGTCGCGCACAAGAACGCCCATATCTTCGGCGTGTTTGGCGGCATACTGGATGGCGAACGTTATGCCGCCGGCCGCACGGCAATATCGACGACCATCGCGAAGTTGAAGAAAGCTGGCGATAGCCGCGTTCACTTCATAGAATTTACGCTGCCCAATGCGCCGCGCCGCTGGGGCTGCGATTGGCATCCGGGTCTGGATGCCCAGCAACGGATGGCTCGGACATTGCAGACCGAGATTGATCAATACGTTGCATGGTAAATCCTCGCGTCACGAACTGATCGTAAGGGTATCTCCGGGGGACGAATGATGGGGGCGCAACTCCACTCGATCCAGATACTGCGAGCAGCGGCCGCCATGGCAGTCGTGCTGTTCCACCTGTGCGATTCACTGGCCAGAAATTTCGGAGTGTTTCCGTCCAATCCGTTTCCTGCCGGATCGGACGGCGTCGACATATTCTTCGTCATCTCGGGCTTCATTATGTGCTACACGACGGCCCGCGTTGACCAACGCTCGCCGTCTGATTTCGCGGTGAAGCGCGTGGTGCGCATCATCCCGATCTATTATTTCCTCACGCTTGTCCTCTTCGTGGCAGGACTGGCTCTGCCATCCCTGCTCTCGTCCGGCGGCGCGACACTCGAACAACTCGCAAAATCGCTTCTGTTCATTCCGTACGAGCGGGCGAACGGCGTCGTCGCGCCGGTACTGTTCCTAGGGTGGACCCTCAACTACGAGATGTTTTTCTATGCGATATTCACCATCGCGCTAATCGCCGCGCCACGGTTCCGTATCCATTTCGTGCTAGCGGTGATCGCAACACTGGCTGCACTCGGCTGGATAGCAGGAGGGAGCGGCCTTCTCGTACAGTTCTATACGTCGGGCCTGCTTCTGGAGTTTGCCTGGGGCTGCCTCATCTTCGTGATTTTTGATCGCTATCCGGATATCGTCGCCCGGTTAAGACCGCTCTGGGTGATCGGCCTCGCCAGTCTGCTGATCCAGAATTTCTATGACATTCCCCTACCCCGGGAAATCGAGAAGGGCCTGCCTGCCGCGCTGATTGTCCTGTCAGTGCTCGGCATCAGCTTCCGTGGCGGACGGTTACAAAGCAGCATCTCGCATATCGGCGACGCGTCCTACTCTCTATATTTGGGCCACCCCTATGTGATCGAGGTCGCAGGAAAACTGACGATCGCTATTATTGGTGTATCCGCCATATCCGCGGCCTTTGTGGGAATCGTTTCGATAGTGGGATCAATCGGCCTCGCCCTGCTTTCTTTTCGCCTTTTGGAGCGTCCCTCCAACGCTTGGCTCAGGAAACAGGCCTTTGCCGCGTCCCGAAAGAAACCAGGCATCCCTTGACGGGGTCTGGACCTCACCCCTATGTCTGCCTCGCCGCTGGCACTCCCCCATGGAGACTGCTAGCAGGTGGCATTCTGGGCCCTCCAAGGGGAAGGTCCGAACCTAAAAAGATTGAGGAAAATCATGAGCTTTCGTCCGCTCCATGACCGCGTGCTGGTTCGCCGGGTCAAGGAAGAAGAAAAATCCAAGGGCGGGATCATCATCCCCGACACCGTCAAAGAGAAGCCACAGGAAGGCAAAATCGTTGCTGTCGGCTCCGGCTCGCGCGGCGAAGATGGCAAGGTCACACCGCTCGATGTGAAAGCTGGCGACCGCATCCTGTTCGGCAAGTGGTCGGGCACAGAAGTCACCATCGACGGCGAGGAGCTCATCATCATGAAAGAGAGCGACATCCTCGGCATCGTCGAGAAGCCCGCTACAGCGAAGAAGTAGGCCTTAGCGGCCCTTCGCCCTTCCCCATAATTCAGCCAAGAGATCCAATCCAATGGCAGCCAAACACGTACAATTCTCAGCCGACGCTCGCGATCGCATGATGCGCGGCGTCGACATTCTCGCCAACGCGGTGAAAGTCACGCTCGGCCCCAAAGGCCGTAACGTCATCATCGAGAAATCCTTCGGCGCTCCGCGCACCACGAAGGACGGCGTCACCGTCGCCAAAGAAATCGAACTCGCAGACAAGTTCGAGAACATGGGCGCCCAGATGATCCGCGAAGTGGCCTCCAAGGCCAACGACGTCGCGGGTGACGGCACCACGACCGCCACGGTTCTCGCCCAAGCCATCGTTCGCGAAGGCCTGAAGCGCGTTGCCGCCGGCATGAACCCGATGGACCTCAAGCGCGGCATCGACCTTGCCGCCGACTGGGTGATCGAGGAGCTGAAGCGCCGTGCCCGCAAGGTCTCGACC
>JAUYSA010000011.1 GCA_030696545.1 Hyphomonadaceae bacterium | reverse complement strand
CTGACCAAGATACAGCACCGATGTGTTGAGCGCGACAGACGCCGAAGCCAGCGCGGGCGCGACGGTGATGAGCCGCGCCTGTTGCATCGAAATGGCCGCGCCGAAGCCCAGGCCCCATACGAACACGCTGGCGATTGCCGGGACAAGCGATGTTGCGAAGACTGACCATCCGGCAAGGCCGGCTGACATTATCAGAAGGCAGATGAGCTGCGTTCGCGGCGCGCCGACTGATCCCACGAACCGGGCCGCAACGATGGACCCCAGAAGCCCGGCGCTGCCATAGAGCCCGAATGCGACGGCCACGGCGGTCGAATCCGCGAGGCTGGTGGTGCGCAGCTCGGCGGCGAGATAGGGATAGAGCGTGAACTGCCCGGTGATCTGGATGCATGTCACGGCCAGCAGCAACAGGATCGCGGGTCGCGTAACGACCTCGCCCCACGACTTCAGCGACATGCGGGCGGGATAGAGCTTCGCAGGCAAGGTTAGAATGACGCCCGCTGCTGCAAGGCCGGACCCAATGGCGAGGCCCGCATAGATTGTGCGCCAGTTCAGCGTTTCACCGAGAATGCTCATGAATGGTATCACGACAGCGCCCGCGACCGCCCAGCCCATGAACACGGTCGCCACCGAAGCCGCGCGGCGGTTTTCAGGAACCAGCAGGGCGACGGCACTGGCGGCTTGCGGCGTGAAGATCGCCGCGCCGCTGATCATCAGGAGGCGCGTTACCAGAAGCGTCGCATAGTCAGGCGCAAAGACGGAAACGCCGTGACCCACGGCATAAAGTATGAGCGACGCCGTCAGCAGCGTGCGTCGGTCTATGCGGTTGGTGAAGAAGCCGAAGGCCGGCGCGCCGATGCAGAGGATCACTGCGCCCCAACCGATCAGTGCGCCGATGTCGACGGTGCTGACGTTCAGGTCGGCGGTCATGGAGTTGATCATTGCGGCGGGGGCGAGGACGCCTGAGCCGATCATCACATTGCCGATAAACAGGAACGCCAACGCCGCACGCGTGCCGTGGGGTCTGGCTTCGGTGATCGCAGTCATGGCTGGTCTCTTTTCCGGCGCCGCGACTGGGCCAAACGACAGGTTGCGACCGACATAGTATGTCCGGTGTCATATTGCCAAGCGGTCCAGGGCCAGCCTGTCAAATGAGTATTTCTGAAGGCGCGGGTTGACGCATCGCCTATCACGCATCATGTAAAGTTACATGACACGCGACCGGCGCCTTTCCCAGACCCTGCATGCCCTGCTGCACATGGCGGAGCAGGATCGGCCGATGACGTCGGCTGAGCTGGCGGTGTGCATGAGCACCAATCCCGTAGTGGTGCGGCGGACCATGGCGGGGCTGCGCGAGGCGGGGTTTGTGCGATCCGAGAAGGGCCACGGCGGCGGTTGGGAAATCGCTTGCGATCTCAGGAAAGTGACGCTGAAGGATATCTATGACGCGCTCGGGGCGCCGGAACTTCTGGCGATGGGCGTGACGCTCGAAGGATCGCATTGCGCCGTTGAACAGGCCGTCAATCGCTCGCTGACTGATGCGTTCCGCGAAGCGGAGGCGCTGCTGGTGAAGCGGCTGGATGGCGTGACGCTGGCGCAGCTGGCTGACGATTTTAGCGCCAAGGCAAGGGCGCACAGAACAAGGCTGAACAAGTGATGTTCGACGCAATCATCATCGGCGGAAGCTATGCCGGCCTTTCGGCGGCATTGCAGCTGGCGCGAGCGAGGCAGAAGATCCTGGTGATCGATAACGAGCAGCCGCGCAATCGGTTTGCCACCCATTCGCATGGTTTCATCACGCACGATGGCCGCCCGCCGCGTGAAATCTCGCATGAGGCGCGGCTGCAGCTGATGCGCTATCCCACTGTGTTGTGGATCGATGCCTATGCGCAGCAGGCGTCAAAGACGGAGCGAGGCTTTGCGGTGGAGGCGGCCGGACAGGTCTATGAAGCGAGGCGGATCGTGCTGGCCATGGGCGTATCCGACGGGTTGCCCAAGATAGAGGGACTTGAGGAACGCTGGGGGCGCAGCGTGTTTCATTGTCCCTACTGCCACGGCTACGAGCTTGAGCAGGGGCGGATTGGCGTGCTGGCTGTCTCGGCGCTCTCGATGCATCACGCACTGATGCTGCCGGACTGGGGGCAGACAACCTTCTTCCTGAATGAAGTCTTCGAGCCGGACGCGGGGCAGATTGCGCAGCTGGAACGGCGAGGCGTGACGATCGAGCGATCACGCGTGCTTCGTATCTCCGGAGAGCGCGCCGACATGCACTTGTGGGACGGGCGTATCCTCCCGCTCGATGGTCTGTTCACGGCCACGGCGACAAAGCCGTCTAGCCCTTTGGCCGAGCAGCTGGGCTGCGCGTTCGATGAAGGCCCGATGGGGCCGTTTATCCGGACGAACGACATGAAGGAAACCAGCGTGCCGGGCGTGATGGCGTGTGGCGACGTTGCGAGAGCGGCCGGCACAGTTGCCTGGGCAGTGGGCGATGGCGCTATGGCGGGGGCTGCCACGCACCGCTCGCTCATGTTCGCCGACCTCTGATCAGGCGCCAGACACGTCGAGCGCCAGAAAGTTGATGGCCTGATCGGTCAGCTTCTTGGTGCGATAGCGGACGGCGTCCGGCGTCCAGAATTTGGTCTTGGCGACCTCGTTGGCGAACTTGGCTTTGAAACGAAGATATGCCTTCCGCTTCTCCTCGTAAGAAGCGTTGCCGAGTTCGTCCTGCGGCAGCACGCAGAGATTGCCGATCATCTCGCGAAGGGTAGCGAGCTGGTTGATTTCCAGGCCGTGCTCAAAGGCCTGCCAGTGGTCCTGCGGGTTGCGCGGATAGACGTGCTCGATGGAAGAGCGCGTATCGATCACATAGCGGGGGACGCGGTCGCCATGCGCGGCGGCTTCGATCCACCGCATGATGGTGGAGCGGCGGCCGCCCTCGGTTATCGGGCTGTTGAGGTGACGGACGAGGCGCTCGTACTGAGCAGCGGTGAAAGTGAAGCCGCCCTGCTTTCCGAATGTGCCCTTGGCGAAGCGCTCTACGCGCTTGCCGATCATTTCGGCGCAACGGCGGGCGTCAGGGGTGGACACCGTGAGTGCAAAGCAGACGCGGTCGAGGACGTCGATGCGTTTATCGAGATCAGACGGCCGGGATTTCATGCGGATCAGCATGGCGTAGGCACGCCACTGGTCCCATTTCAGGAGCTGGAGGCGGCGCAGGCTGGCGTGGACGCCCACGGCCCATTCCTGATCGACGGATTCGTAGATCCACTTGAACGCGGCGAGATAGTGGATCAGCGTCACAGTCGCCCAGTTATAGCCCTGCTGGCCCGGATAGCGGCGGCGGATGTGCTCCATCAGCTGGATCGCGTAGTCGGTGGACTGTGGCATCCGGCGTTCAATGAAATCGACGGAACGCAGGAAGTCGTCGAAGCGCTGCTTGCCGAGTTCCTCCTGCATGGAATTCCAGGCGAACAGGATAGTGCGGGCCGCTTCGTCGGCGTTGGGCATGATCGACGACAGGTCGATCAGCTGGCCTTTCACAATCTCTTCCGGCTTCAGCGGCAGACCGCCGGAATTGATGCTGACGAACGCCTTGGCGGCGATGCGGCGGTCCGAGATGCGCGTGACCGTCACCAGCACGGCTTCCGACAGAAATGCAGTGAAGGATGAGAGGCGTTCCTGGCTCCAGCCGGAGAACATGCCGCGCGCTACAGTCACGCAGTCGCGAAGCCGTTCCGACGCGTCGGTAAGTAGCGGGTGCGGGCGGTGGCGCTTGGCCGTGCGGCCTGCGGCCAGAATATCCGACTCGAGCGTGTTGTGCTTCATCTGCAGGTTGAGGCGCCAGATGCCGCTCTCGTTCGCCAGCAGGGAATGCACGGGGTGGTTCTTGTCTGCCGCCATCATGTCTCGCAGCACGGCGAACACGACGGTGAATGTCGTCACGCGCTGGAGGCCATCGTAGATATCGAAGCGCTCGCCGGCGGGATGCAGAACGACTGTGCCGACGAAGGTGTATGGCGCGGTCAGTTCGAGATCGCGGTCGTAGTCCGAGACTTCAAAGGGCGCGTCGGTTGCGCGTTCCTGTGCTTCCGTATCCTGCGTTTCCGCCTCCGGATCGAGGCCGAACTCGCCGAACGTCGCGATGAGGTCTTCAAGCAGGGCGACCTGCTGGTGTTCAGTCCAGCAATAGTCGCGCTGCACGCGGGCAGGCTGGAAGGATCCCAGGCGCAACAGGTCGCCGATGCTCACGGTTTGCGAGCGGATAACTGGATTCGGCATGCACTCTCTCTACGCCCCGCGGCGGAACGTAGGCGAGCACCGGGTACTGAGCAATTCGCGGACTGCACAAGCTGGGCGATTTGAATCGCTCTAAGTTCCGCTTTTCTCGCGTCAGGTGGCGGAATGCGCACAGTTCTAGCTGGGCGCGAATCGGGAACGAACTAACGCCATGGCGACGACGTCATTCCATCAGGCGAATGTCCTAGGCCGCTTTCGCGCCTGTGCCCTTGGCGCGGACCTTCCAGAAGCGGAGGGCGCGCTGTGCGGCGGCGACAGGGACCTGTTCGTAGAGCTGGCCGTATTTCTCGGCTTTGCTGAGCCCGCCGCCGTCATTCATGATGCTGATGCACAGCGTCACGAACAGGCCGCGGTCGAACCCGGCGCCACGGCAGAGCATGGCGAGGGCATCGATGTCCTTGCCCTCGACGAGGCGGCGGCCGAGGTCGAACTCGATATCGACCAGCTGGGCGAAGGCCAGCAGGAAGGCCGTGCGCTTGTTTTCACGCAGGAGCTGGACAAGCACCGGGGGAGCGAGCGCGCCGCGCTTTTCCATTGCGGCGAGTTGATCCTTGGCGGCCTGATAGTCTTCGGGCAGGGCGCCGTAGGCGGATGAAAGGTGATTGCGGCTGGCCTCAAGCGCAGCTTCCAGTTCGGCTGGCGACACGCCATGGAATTTGCGCATGATCTCGCGGCGCAGGTCGTGCTCGACTTTCAGATAGACGTTGTTGAGCATATCGAGCGGCACGGATGCGTTACGCACGAACGGGGCGTGCAGAACGGGGTTCACCTCGGCGCGTTCGGCGACGCGCTGATAGGTTTCGCGGTCCATCTTCGCGGTGCGGTTTTCGAGCAGCGAGACCACGACGCGGTCTTCGCCTTTGGCGACGAGCGCGCTTGAGACGTTCTCGCCGATGTCCGGGCGCTTGGTGACGGCGAGCATGTGATCCTGCGACTTCACCTTGATGACTTCGAGCAGGTCGGCTTCGCTGAGCGCTTTCGAGTGTTCGATGACAGGGCGGGCGACTTCGATGACATCCATCGCAAGGCGGCGGGCGGTGCGATGAACGGGAACGTTGCTGACAGCAACTTTGCGCGCCAGCTCGATGCGGACCTGTGTTTCGAGATCGGCGGCGACGGCGCCGATGATCTCGTCAAATAATTGTGACTCGCGATCCGTGCGCTCCGGCGGGTCGGCCAGGAAAACATCGGTGATCTGCCGCAGCAGTTCACGACGCTTCTCGCTGGAGCCTTCCTTGGCCAGATCGAGCAGCAGTGCGAAATTGTTGGCGTTACCCGCCATGCCACATCTCCCCTCGGGCCTAGGGAGAAACTATGCGGTGGCGGTTAAAAAATAGCTTGTCGCGACTGAGGAATTTACGTTTCGGGCGCGACAGGGCGTCACAAATTTGGTGTCTGACGTATCAGCTACGGCCCAGCGCCTCGCGCTTTTCTTCGAGAGCCAGCCATTCCAGTTCATAGTTTTCCAGCTCTGCGCGGGCGGCCGTGAGGCGGTTGGCGCGGGTCTGGAAGCCTTTCGGGTCCTTGGTAAACAGGGCCGAGTCCGCCATGGCGTCTTCGAGATCGACGATTTCCTTCTGACGTTCGGGCATCAGGCGGTTGAGTTCGGTGAGGCGGTGCTGGTCCTTGAAGGTGAGCTTGGCGCCGGGCCCCGAGGGAGCCTTGTCGGCGGCTTTAGGTCCGCCCTTCGATACAGGGTCGAGGGCGGAAGAGCGGAAGGCGACGCCGCCGGATTTTTTCTGGGAAACGTAGTCTGAATAGCCGCCGGGGGTCTCCATCCACTGGCCCTTGCCTTCGGGCGTCAGGATCGAGGTTACGACGTTATCCACGAAGGCGCGGTCGTGGCTGACCAGCAGTAGCGTGCCCTCATACCGGCTCAGCATGTCTTCGAGCAGGTCCAGCGTTTCGATGTCGAGATCGTTGGTCGGTTCGTCGAGGATCAGCAGGTTCGATGGCTTTGCCAGCGCTATGGCCAGCGTGAGGCGGTTGCGTTCGCCGCCTGAAAGGGCGTGGACGGGCTGGTGGAGCTGGCGGGATTCGAATAGGAAGTCCTTTGCGTAGGCGGCGACGTGCTTGGGATAGCCGCGCACCATGACCTGGTCGCCGCCCAGCGGGGTGAGCGTGTCCCAGAGCGTGACGTCATGTTTCAACGTCGCGCGGGTCTGGTCGAGATAAGTGATCTCGAGCGTCTTTGCGAGGCGCAGCGAGCCTGCGTCGGGCTCAAGCTGGCCGAGCAGGAGCTTGAGAAGCGTGGTCTTGCCGGCGCCATTGGGGCCGATGATGCCGAGACGATCGCCGCGCATAACGCGGAGGTTGAGGCCGTCGACGATAGGCAGGTCGCCATCGGGCGTGTGGAAGATCTTGGTCAGGCCCTTGGCTTCGATGACGAGGCGGCCGGATTGCGTACCCGCGTCGATCGCGAGGTTCGCGGCGCTGCTGGCCTGGTTGAGGGCCATGCGGCGATCTTTTTTCTCGTCGCGCATTTCGTGCAGCTTGCGGACGCGGCCCATATTGCGGCGGCGGCGGGCGGTGACGCCGCGCGCCATCCAGCGCTCTTCGGCCTTGAGCTGGACATTGAGCTTGTCCATCGCTTTCTCTTCGTCGGCTTCGACCGTCTCGGCCCATTCCTCGAAGGCGGCGTAGCCCTTGCCGAGCGTGTGGACCGTGCCTTGCCTGAGCCAGGCGACGGAGGTGGAGACGTTCTCGAGGAAGCGGCGGTCGTGGCTGACGATCAGGGCCGCGCCACGGAAGGCTTTCAGTTCTTCTTCGAGTAATTCAATTGCGGGCACATCGAGGTGGTTGGTCGGCTCATCCACCAGCAGCACGTCGGGGTCGTGGGCGAAGGCATGGGCGAGGGCAATGCGGCGGGCCTGACCGCCTGAGGCTTTCTTCAGGTCGAGATCCTGCGGCACGCCCCATGAGAGCAGCTCGGTCTCGGCGCGGTAGAGCATGTCGTCGTCGAGGCCGTCGCTGACGTATTCGATGGCCGTGTTGAAGCCGGTGAAGTCGGGCTCCTGCAGCAGGTGGCGGGCGACGACGCCGGGCTGCATGAAGATTTCGCCGCCGTCCGGTTCGATGGCGCGCGCGAGGATGCGCATCAGGGTCGATTTGCCGGCCCCGTTGCGGCCGACAAGCGCCATCCGCTCGCCCCGCGCCAGCTGCAGGTCGACCCCGTCGAACAGGGGTGTTGCGCCCAGCGTGAGCTTTACGCGGCGAAGTACTGCAATGGGAGGTCCGGCCATGGCGCGCTTGGACGCGAACATGGGCGGAAGGTCAAGGGATTGGTGTGTATCAGGCTCCAGCTTCTTCACCGCATCCCCCGCGAAGGCGGGGGTCTAGTGCGGACGGTGAGGCTTGTTCGGGATTGAGGTTTCAGGCTTCTTTCCCAAGAGAACTGGATCCCCGCCTT
>JAUYSA010000405.1 GCA_030696545.1 Hyphomonadaceae bacterium | reverse complement strand
CCCTGAGCTGGACTCGAACCAGCGACCATTCGATTAACAGTCGAATGCTCTACCAACTGAGCTATCAGGGAGCACGGTTGGAGGCGGGGGTATAACCGCCGAGTGTGGGCGGTTCAATAGCGCTGCCGCTTTTCGCAGGCGGAATTCGTCGGTCTGGCGAACAATTCACACCGAAAATCGGGGAAACCCAAAGCAAAAGAAGAGGGCGGGAGCCAGAGGCTCCCGCAAAGGCGTTTTGGGTGATGGTGGGGTGTCTTCAAGGGAAGACAGGCCCAACATGCTCCGCGTCGGTAAATGAGAGGTTAATAGATTCGGGTTCGTTCGATTTTCCCGGTTCACCCTGTGAACGAAGGATAGGCCGAACGAAAATCGGTCGCCTTCCGCGAAAGCTTCGAGGCAATCAGCGGCGTGTATGCTCCCACGCGTTCGCCAGAGGACGTGTCTGGCTTTTCTGGCCGAACGCCTTTTGAACTCGCTTTCTAAGGCCTAACATCCCGGAACAGGGAGGGGCACGAGATGGAATGGTACTGGTGGCTGCTGATCGCAGTCGTGTTTTTGCTGTTTGTCGTCCGCTGGGTTTTGCCCGTTCAAAATCACCCCTCCCATAAGCTCGGCAAGCAGGGATCGAGCATGGGCTGGTATGCTGCCGGCACTTCAAAGGATGAGAAAGGCTACCAAAATCTGCGGGTTTCTAAGGGCGGGATGCAAGCTGTCATCTCATTCGCAAACGGGAACGTCATCCTCGTCCACCCGCCTGTCGCGCAGCCATTCAAAGACTTCGTGGAGCTCGAAGAGTTTCTGCGGAAGCCGTCGAAGAGCCCTCCCATTAAAGCAGTTTCACCGCCTGCACCCGAAGTCGATCTGGAGAAAGACACTGATTACCACGCCGTCCTCGATGAGATGGCGGGTGAATGCATTGCCTTCATTATCGAGAACGAACTTCATCTAGATGACGATTGGCCGACCGAACTTTACGCCGAGGCTATCGTGTACCTCGCCTGCTACAACGCGAAGCTGGGCCACCGGCATAAGTTCTCGATAGCCGGGTGGAACACGTTCAAGTCGAGCGTGGAGAACAGAATGTTAGGCATCAGAAATACCGCGTCGCCGCGCGACGACTCAAACACCACGTCGCTGGTCAGCTACGTCAGCGGCTACCACGCCTACCTCACCGAGAGAGAGAAACTTGCCCGGCCTGCGCACGAAGCCTCGTTCGAGCTCGCGGACCGTATTCTTGAAGACGTAGGAGGCTCGGCGAGTGCGAGGGATAAATGGCGTGCCTATTTCCGCCAGCTAATTGTTCGCGGCTCTAAGGACGTGCTTTTCAAAGTATGGCTCTGCTTCGAGCGCTAGTGCCTTGAAATGTATTGGAGGCCTCGCCCGGAATCGAACCGGGGTGCGAGGATTTGCAGTCCTCTACGTCACCACTCCGCCACGAGGCCTCATCCGGTTCCATCGCTGGCGGAGCGACGGTCGGGCGCGTTGCGCGCGTTGGTGCGTATGCTAAGAGCCCCGGACGCACAAGACCCCCGAGTCTGTGCAAGAAAACAGGGGCTATTCGTGGATCTGGAAGCCGCTCGCACCGCAATGATCGACAGTCAGGTGCGTCCCAACGACGTCACCGACCGCAGGCTGATCTCGGCGATGGCCGGGGTGGCGCGGGAGACGTTCGTTGCGCCGGCCAAGCGGGCCTCCGCCTATGCCGACGTCATGGTCGAGACCGGGCCGGGCCGCTGGCTGGCGGCGGCGCGGGATTTCTCGAAACTGCTGAACAGCCTGGCGATCCGCGAAACCGACCGCGCGCTCGATATCGCTGCGGGCACGGGGTATTCTGCGGCCGTTATCGCCAAGCTGGCAGGCAGCGTTGTCGCGCTGGAACAGGATGAAGCGGCGGCGGCGGTGATCCGCCAGAATGTGCCGGGCGTGGACGTTGTGGCCGGTTCGCTGAAGGCGGGTGTCGCGGCCAAGGGGCCGTTCGACGTGATCTTCGTTAACGGCGCGGTCGAAGAAGTGCCGCAGGCTTGGCTGGATCAACTGGCCGAAGGCGGCCGGTTGGCGGTCGTGGTGGCCGAGGGCGGGGTGCGGCGCGCCAGGCTTTATACACGGTCCGGCGGCAAGGCGGCGTACAGGACCCCGTTCGATACGGCGATCCCCATGCTGCCCGGCTTTGAAAAAGCGGCTGAATTTCTTCTTTAGGGTGAATTAGGGTCTTGGAGGTCAGCCTCCGCGCGCTGCCGCTTGGTCAATGGCCGGTGGGGCGAGACTGTGCTGTTGGCCAGGACCCTGCATGGGCCCCGGCAACCCTAAGGAGTCGGCCATGAGGATTTTCGCAGCCCTGGTGCTGATGGCGTCGGTCTCGACGCCGGCGATGGCGCAGGCCAGCCGTGACACGCTGGGAGACGCGGTCGACTCGGCTATCGCGAACAACCCCACGCTGATGGCGGAGCGGAAGACCCGCGGCGTCGCCGACGAGGTGCTTAACCAGGCCAAGGCCCAGATGGGGCCGCAGCTCAATTTCACCGGCAGCTACGGCACGACCAATTCGACCATTGGGCGCCAGGTGACGACGGCCTCTGGCTCGTTCCCCGATGATGGCGTGAGCCAGCGCGGGCAGGTGGGGCTTGAGGCGCGCCAGTCGCTGTGGTCCGGCGGCTCGCTGACGGCGCAGCGCGATCAGGCGCGCGCGGGCGTGGATGAATCACAGGCGCGGCTGCTGAACGCCGAGCAGGAGACTGTGCTCTCGGTTGTGACGGCCTTCGTCGATGTGCGCCGCGCTGAGCGCGAGCTGGAAATTCGCGAGACCAACGTTGCCTCGCTGCGCGAGCAGGTGCGGGCGGCGACGGATCGTTTTGATGTGGGCGAAGTCACGCGCACCGACGTTTCGCAGGCGCAGGCGCAGGCTGCTGCTTCGGAAGCGGAGCTGGCGCGCTCGAAGGCTGGGCTTGCGCGTGCGCGCGCCATCTACGAGCAGATTGTCGGCCGTGCGCCGGTGCAGCTGGCCGAGCCGCCGCCTGCGCCGCAGCTTCCGGGCACGCTGGAGGAGGCGATCGAGGTTGCCCGCGTTGGTAATCCGGTGCTTCTGGCTGCACGCGCGCAGGAGAAGCAGGGCGAGCGCGGGGTGGATATCGCGCGCGGCGGGTTGTCTCCGAAGTTCGATCTTGTTGGTACGGCGGGCATGGTCGACACGCGCTATGACCAGAGCTTCCGCGACAGCAATGTCGGTGTATCAGCCGAGTTCCGCTGGCCGCTGTTCAGCGGGGGACTGCTGGAATCGAAGACACGCGGCGCGCAGCTCGAAGCAGACCGGGCGCGTTATCAGCGCATGGCTGTCGAGCGCGACGTGACTCAGAAGACGACGACCTCGTGGCACGAAGTGATCGCGGCGCGGGAGGCCATCACGGCTTCAGCGAGCCGGGTTTCGGCGGCCGAGGTTGCGCTGGAAGGCGCGATGCAGGAGCTGGCCGTTGGCACGCGCATCACGCTCGACGTGCTGGACCAGGAGCGCGAACTTCTGGAAGCGCGGCTGGGTAAGGTCGATGCCGAGCGCCAAGCCTACATCGCGATTCACGAACTTCTGGCGTCGATGGGGCGTCTGCGGCCGGAATCCATTGCAAAATAGCGGTTGGCAGGCCGCAAGCGCTGTTAACGAATTTCACACCATAGGGCTGTCTATTCCTTAATCGTGGGCTGCGGAGAATCGCATTTTTTCCGCGCAACCCGATTGAACGAGGACGGCAATGTCTGCGGAACAAGCTCAACGCGAGCCGACGATGGAGGAGATTCTCGCCTCCATTCGCCGTATCATCTCGGAAGAAGACAAGCCGGCTGAAGCTGGCGGCGACGTGCTCGACCTGCAGCCGCCGCCTCCGCCCGTGGCCGAAGTGAAGGCCCCGCCGCCCGCTCCGAAGCCTGAGCCTGTTGTGGCGAAAGCCCCCGAGCCGGTGTTCGAAGAACCGATGGAATTCTCGCCGCCCGCCCGTTCGATCGACGAAGACCTGATGATCGTCGAGGATGATGAACCCGCCCCGCCGCCGCCAGCGCCGATTGCGAAAGCTGCGCCGCCGGCTCCGAAATTTGAATGGACGCCGCCGGCTGAACCGGCCGCTCCGACCGAAACACTGACGAGCGCCCCCGTTGCGCAGCATGCCGCCGGCGCGCTGGGCAGGCTGATGGGGTCGATGCTTGTTTCATCCACCGGCACGCTGGACGATGTTGTCCGCGAGCTGCTGAAGCCGATGCTGAAGGAGTGGCTCGACGCCAACCTTCCGCAACTCGTTGAGGCAGAAGTCGCGAAGGAGATCGATCGCATCCGCCGTCTCGCTCGCTAGCGAACGCGGAACCCGGTCGCGGGCTGGCGCGACATCAAACGCATTTCGGACTGACCCAAAGAAATTACAAACACAGGGCGCACCTTCATCGGTGCGCCTTTTGTGTTTTGGGCGTGCGGGTGCGATCTCGCTGGTGGCGAGTTGGGGTGGGGTTTAGGTGCGCTGGATCGGGGCGCTAAAGAGGGCGGCGCTTGTGTGCCCCCTCCGTCTCGCCGCGAAGACGCGGCGATCCACCTCCCCCAGTCCTACGGACTGATGGAGGCAATTCCCCTTCGTTGCTTCGATTGTCTTGCCTCCCCATGCGTAGCAGGGGGAGGTGGATCGCTGACGTAGTCAGCGAGACGGAGGGGGTAGTGAGGTGTGGCTCACGGTGGTGAGCACGCCCTCGTCCTTCGACGGGCGCACGCTACGCGTGCTGCTCAGGATGAGGGCTGCTTGGGTTTCCCTGTGATGGGTGTCGTTCTTCAGTCGGGGCAGAGCGTCCGGCATCATCCGTGTGCCAATCACGGGGAGACGGCGGACGGTCATCTGGAATGTTGAGACGACGTTTGACACGAGCATCGCAAATGCGCGCAGCACCGCTGTCAGCAAAAGCTGAGGAAGCGGCGGGATTACCAGCCCAGTTTGCGCGTGTTTGTGCCGTGTCATGGGTTGGAGAATAACCCTCGCCCAAGGCCTGGTTGAATCTGGAGGGCGCTATCCCTCATTTTTTCGGGCTAGTTGATTGAATTCAGGGTCGAAGAATTTTCGCCGTCCTACGAATTCGATGTCGGTCTATCCCCCATTCTCGTATCAGCCGGTGCGCGTGAGCCCCCTCCGTCTCGGCGCTTTGCGCCGATCCACCTCCCCCAGTGCTTCGCACTGAGGGAGGCAAGGCGCCGGTGGTTTGCCTCCCCATGCGGAGCATGGGGAGCTGGAGCGCGTGCGGAGCACGCGAGACGCCGGGGGATGGAGGGGAGACGCGCGCGGTGGTGAGCAAGCCCTCGTGGGTCGACGG
>JAUYSA010000361.1 GCA_030696545.1 Hyphomonadaceae bacterium | reverse complement strand
ATCGAAATCTCGTCGCCCTCGCGGACGCCCGTGTCGATGCGGACCGTGCCATTGTCCAGCTTGCCTTCAGCCGGAAACTTCATGCGCTTCAGGCGGCCAATGCTGGGCAGGAACCCACGATAAGGGTCCTCGGCATAGATGCGGCTTTCAAGCGCCCATCCGTAGATGCCGACATCCTTCTGCTTGATCGCCAGCTTCTCACCAGCCGCGACGCGCAGCATCTGCTCGACGAGGTCATAACCCGTGATCAGCTCCGTCACCGGATGCTCGACCTGCAGGCGCGTGTTCATTTCAAGGAAGTAGAAATTGCGCTGGCCGTCGACGATGAACTCGACCGTGCCCGCTGAATCATACTGCACGGCCCTGGCCAGTGCGACGGCCTGCTCGCCCATCGCCTTGCGCGTCTCGGGCGTGAGGAAGGGCGATGGCGCCTCTTCGAACACCTTCTGGTTGCGGCGCTGGATCGAGCATTCGCGCTCGTTCAGGTAGATGATGTTGCCGTGCTTGTCGCCGAGCACCTGGATCTCGATGTGGCGAGGCTGGTCGACGAATTTCTCGATGAAGATGCGATCGTCGCCAAACGAAGCGATCGCTTCGGCGCGGGCGCCATCGAAGCCTTCCTTCGCTTCAGCCGAATTGAACGCAATGCGCAGGCCCTTGCCGCCGCCGCCTGCCGACGCCTAGATCATCACCGGATAGCCGATCGAGTCCGCGATCTTCACCGCCTCACTCGAGTCGTTGATCAGGCCCATATGGCCCGGCACGGTGCTGACGCCTGCTTCGGCCGCGAACTTCTTTGACGTGATCTTGTCGCCCATCGCCTCGATGGCGTACGGGTTCGGCCCGATGAAGACGATCTTCTCGTCCTGCAGCCGCTTGGCGAAACCGGCATTCTCCGACAGGAACCCGAAGCCCGGGTGGACGGCCTCAGCGCCAGACTGGCGCACCGCGTCCACGATCTTGTCCTGCACGAGATAGCTCTGCGCCGCAGGCGAGCCCCCGATGTGGATGGCTTCGTCCGCCATATCGACGGCCATGGAGCCGGCGTCGGCGTCCGAATAGACAACCACCGTCTTCACGCCCATCCGGCGCGCGGTCTTGATCACCCGGCAGGCGATTTCCCCGCGATTGGCGATCAGGATTTTCGAGAACATCCACTACCCCGGCAGCCTAGGAACTGTGACGGCAAAGTCACTAAAAGCCCCGCCCGGTCAAGGCAATCCGCCAAACTGTCCCGACTTTACGGATTGGGCGGCGATAGGGCGGGCGCCGCCACGCGCCGGGCCAGATTTTCAGGTCTCATTAACCGAGGCAGCCGAAAAATCCGCCGGGATTGCAGGGACTGACAGGAAGCCACCCATGATGTTCTTCGGCAGACACGGCTGGACTGGCGAAACTGGCAGGACCTACACGTTCCGGTGTGCGCTCACCAAGCAGGGCATCCCCGCCGACTCGGGCGGCATCTACGTGTTCGTGCGCCGCCGCTTCGGCTTCTTCCTGCAGGCCCTCTATGTCGGCAAGGCCGCCAACCTGCGTGGCCGCCTGGTGGGCCATGAGAAATGGGGCAAGGCCTGGTGGGTCCTCGGCGCCACCGAGCGCCATGTGATGCGCGTCGGCTCGGAAGAAGAGCGCCGCATCATCGAGGAAGACCTCATCCGCGGCCTCAAGCCAAGAATGAACGACGTTCAGCTCCCACGCTGCGAGGACGACGCCCCGAACTCTCCGAAGCTGCGTCATTGGTGGCAGGTTCGTCGCGCCATCGCCGACTGGTTCGGCGGCCTGCTCGGTATGAAGCGCAGGAAAGACCACGAAGGCCACACGCACGCGCGCAAAGTGTCAGCCCCAAAGAAACCCGCCCCGATCGACAACGGTTTCTGGAGCTAGCCGCAAACGAGAAGCGGGCGAAGCAACCTCGCTCCGCCCGCCAGTCTGATGAGCAGGATCTCAGCAACCTGCTGCGGTGTTACTCGCCGTCCGACGTATCCACGCCCGCGAAGATCGGTTTGCCCGGAGGATGCGAGCGTCCCTGGCGATCAAGCTCACGCGCGCCGCCCATGATGCCGGCGAATGCGTAATTCCCCTCGTGGCATGCGTACTCGTAAAGCGGTTCAGACGCCCTGAGCACCATCTCCCCGCCCCATGACTCCTTGTAGAGGTGTGAGTCCTCCACCTTGAACTCATAATAGATCTCGCTATCGGACCAGCGGGTATAGCGCTCCGTCACCTTGCCATCCTTCGAGATGTAAGAGCGCTGCTTCGGATGCGAGTTGGTGGTCTGCACCACCAGCGTGTTGCCTTCATACCAACCCACCGAGTCGCCACCCCAGCGCGGTATCTCTTTCATGCTGGGCTTCGCTTCAGCGGCCGACTTCACGATCGGGATCACACGCACATCGTGGATCATCTCGGTCAGCATCATCACAGAATCCGGCGTCTGAACGATCTGGTACGTGTTGTTGTAAAGGCTGTTGCTCAAGACCGGGCCCGCTCCACCTGAAAAGCTCATGATGCAGCGTTCGGCAAGCGGACGCACTTCGTAGTCGTCATACGTGTTGGTTCGGGTGTTCGCCGCAATGCCGGCTTCCGTGTACGGGATCGTCCCGGTTGTGGGATACGTGATCCAGGAAGAGCGGTACTCGCCCTTCACCTTGGCGTAGCTGGCGCCCGGATCCATCCAGAATGTGTTGTACCCGCGATCCGGGTTCTTGTCGGCCAGCAACTCGGCCGATGACTTCTCATCGACCTTGGATGCAACCGACTCCTCGCGCGCAGCGGCGACGACGGGCACCCTCCTCGCCAGCGCGATGGCCTCCTGCTCGGTCAGCACAAGCTTGGACGTCGTGGCTGGGCGCTGCATGGACGTAAGCGACGTATTGTTCCAGTAACCCTGCAGATCCGGCACGCCCCAGCTCGTCTTGGGCTGCACGAAACCTGGGGAAGATGTCTGGGCGTGAGCGATCGGTGAGATCGCAACACCCAGTAACAACAAGACGGCCCACGCTTTCATTGAAACTTCTCCTCCATTGTCGGCGCACCTTCGCCGCCAGCGGCGCGATGCATCTTGTGTGGTCCCGAGATGGATCTGGAAAAGCGTTGTCTTCAGACGACAGCTGACGATTGGCTCAACCAACCAGGCTCAAAACCTGCAGCACTCAACAACCAAGCTGCGGCCATAAGTGTTGTTGAATTTACTGCCGATGTCGACGTGGGTGACGTAGTGGCAACCGGCCCTGAATAAGGATACGGACAACAACAGGCCGTGATAAGCGCGATAGCGCCTACAGCGTCACCGGAAACGGCGCGGGCCGGCCAGACAGCACAGCTTCGATATTATCAAGCGCCGCATTTGACATGTCCGTCCGCGACTCGATCGTCGCCGTGCCGATATGCGGCAGCAGGAATGTGTTCGGCAGATCATTGATCCGCGTATCGTAGTTCGGCTCGCCCTTGAACACGTCGAGCCCTGCTGCAAAAAGCTGCCCCGACTTCAGCGTCTCGATCAGCGCATCCTCGTCGACGAGATTGCCCCGCGCCGAATTCACGAACAGCGCGCCCTTGGGCAGCAGCGCGAACTTCTCCGCCGTCATGATCACGCCCTGCCCACCCGGCAGGTTCAGGCTCAGCACCTGGCAATGCGGCAGCATCTCATCGAGCGAAGCGAAGTAACGCGCCCCGCCTTCCAGTTCCGGCGATAGCCGGTTGCGGTTGTGATAGAGCACCGGCATCCGGAAGCCGCGGCAACGCTCAGCCACCGCGCGCCCAATCCGCCCCATCCCGACAATGCCCAGCGTCTTGCCCGTCAGGTCGAGCCCCAGCCCATCGAAGAACCCGTTCCGCACGCTCCACGCCTGATCCATCGAACGGACATGCTCTTTCGCCCGGCGACACGCGCCCAGCATCAGCAGCAGCGTCACGTCCGCTGTCGCATCCGTCACCGCATCCGGCGTGATCCCGACCACGATGCCGCGCGCATTCGCGGCGGCGACGTCGATATGGTCGAACCCCACACTGGTCGACGCAATGATCTTCACGCTGGCAGGCAGACGTGCAATCGCATCGGCCTTGATCGGAATACCCAGCGAGATCAAAACGGCGTCCGCCTTGTTGGCGTTGGCGGCCGCAATCAGTTTTTCAGTGCCGATATGCTTTGGCGGCTCGATACAATCGAACAATCGCTCGGCCCGGGCCCTCACGGGCTCGGGGATCGGAAGCGACAGTACGAGCGTACCGAGTTTCGCCATGTATCAGTGCCCCGATGAACCCGATGCGCCGATCCCGGTCTCCGACCTGATCTGCTGCGCCGGATAGCCGGCCCGATCGATCCGAGCCCGCTCGCCACGGTCAGTGATCGAGAAGAACCAGATGCCGGCGAACGCCAGCGTCATCGAGAACAGTGCGGGCGACGTGTAAGGGAACAGCGCAGATCCCGCCGGATTGCCAAGCGTCGCTTCCCAGACCGAGGGCGACACGACCGTCAGGCCGACCGACGAGATCAGGCCCAGCGACCCGCCGATAACTGCGCCTCTCGTGGTGCAATCCTTCCACAGCAGCGACATGAACAGCACCGGGAAGTTGGCCGAGGCCGCCACCGCGAAGGCGAGCGACACCATGAAGGCGATATTCTGCTTCTCGAACACGATGCCGAGCAGCACAGCCACGATGCCGAGGCAGATCGTGGTGACACGCGACACGCGAAGTTCCGATTTGCTGTCGGCGTTCCCCTTCTTGATCACCGTCGCGTAGAGATCGTGCGACACAGCCGAGGCGCCCGACAGCGTCAGACCCGCCACCACCGCGAGGATGGTCGCGAACGCCACTGCCGATATGAAGCCGAGGAAGATGTTGCCGCCCACCGCGTTGGCGAGATGCACGGCGGCCATGTTGGTGCCGCCGACCAAGCCGCCCTTGCCATCCGTGAATTCAGGATTGGTCAGCACGAAGGTGATGGCGCCAAAGCCGATAATGAAGGTCAGCAGGTAGAAATAGCCGATCCACCCGGTCGCCCACATCACCGATTTGCGCGCTTCCTTGGCGCTCGGCACAGTGAAGAAGCGCATCAGAATATGGGGAAGGCCGGCGGTGCCGAACATCAGGGCCATGCCGAACGAAATCGCAGAGATCGGATCCTTGATGAAAGTGCCCGGTCCCATGACGGCCGCCCCGGCTTTGGCTGCTTCCGCAGGTGTTGCCCCCGCCGCCTCCGCCAGCTTGGTCTTCACATTGACCGCGTCCTGGAACAGCGCTTCCGGGCTGAAGCCGTAGTGCAGCAGCACCATGAACGCCATGAACGTTGCGCCAGCCAGCAGCATGCAGGCCTTGATGATCTGCACCCACGTCGTCGCCGCCATGCCGCCGAACAGAACATAGATCATCATCAGCGCGCCGACGATGACGACTGCAACCCAGTACTCGAGACCGAACAGCAGCTTGATCAGCTGCCCCGCGCCGACCATCTGGGCGATCAGGTAGAACGCAACCACAACCAGCGTACCCGCAGCCGCGAATAGCCGCACGGGCGTCTGGGCAAAGCGAAACGCCGCAACGTCGGCGAAGGTGTATTTGCCAAGGTTGCGCAGCCGTTCAGCCATCAGGAAGGTCAGGATCGGCCAGCCGACAAGGAAGCCGATCGAATAGATCAGGCCGTCATAGCCCGACGTCATCACCTGCGCGGAGATGCCGAGGAATGAAGCGGCAGACATGTAGTCGCCCGCGATAGCGAGACCGTTCTGAAAGCCGGTGATGCCGCCGCCAGCTGTGTAGAAATCCGCAGCAGACTTGGTGCGCGATGAGGCCCACTTTGTAACGAACAGCGTGAGCAGCACAAAGCTGCCGAACATGGCGATCGCGGTCCAATTGGTGGCCTGCTGCTCGGTGGGGCCGATGTGCTCCTGCGCCAACGCGGGCAGCGCCGTAAACATGGCAAGACTCGTCAGGCCGGTAAGGCCAGCAACCCTGGTGAAAGATTTCATTTCAGCGCCTCGCGCTTGACCTTCTCGGTCAGTTCATCGAATTCGCGATTGGCGCGCTGGATGTAAACTGCGGTGATCAGGACGGTGAAAACGATCACGCCGAAACCTGCCGGGATGCCCCAGGTCATCACGCCGCTGCCGATCGGCGTCGCGAGCAGCTCCTTGCCGAAAGCAATCAGCAGAACGTAGCCGTAATAAACAATCAGCATGATGATCGCGAGCGTCCACCCGAAACGCGAACGTTTCGATTTCAGCATCTGATAATTCGGATCTGCAGCAATCCGATCCGCCTGTGGCGTATCCATCAGTTGTCGCTCCCTCGCCCGCTCGTTCTGCTGGGTTAGCGGCCACAGGCCCGCCCCGGCTATCTTGTCGCTGCGATATGACCTCAATCCAGCACGTAGCGCCAGCCAAAACCGAAAGCCTCGGCCAGGCACGCTCAGCCGCCGCGTCTTCACGTACGTCGTGAATCGACGCCTCGCATTGCCGCGCAGCAGCAATACATGCTTGCCCGCTCCTAAGCCGCAGCGCAGACTAACAACGATATAGGGGAGACACTCATGATCCGCTCATCCAGCCTCATCGCGCTCGCCTTGATGGCGGTTGCTTGCCAGCCGCAAAAGACGCCCGAACAGATCGCCGCCGAGCAGCAGGCCGCCGCCATGAAGCAATTCACCGAAGGCATGGCAAAGGCGTTCGGACAGACCGGACCGGATGGAACTCAGCTGAGTCCGGAAGCCATGGCGGCGGCAATCGCACAGGCAGGAGCGATCGCATCCTCGGTTCCCTCGGACATGACCGCCGAAGAGCGCGCCAAGATGCAGGCGATCACCGGCGCAATGGCCAGCGGCAAGGTCCACCCCGCAGCCTCCGCCTGGCTTGCTGGCGCGAACAAGGCGTTTGCGGTTCTGGGCAAGGTTACAGACGTCAATTCCGCCAACGCCGCCAAGGTCCAGCTCGCTCCGATTTACGCTGAAATGGCCGGCCCAGCCGCGACGCTCGACGCGATGAACGAAGATGAGCGCGACGTCGCCATGGGCGCAGCCATGCCCCAGGTGATGAGCATGGCCATGAACGCCATGAGCCTGATGATGCCGCTATCCTCGAAGCCCGAAGTCAGCAAACTCGTGGAGGATATGCTCGACGACATGCCGGACTTTGACTGACGCCATTCCGCCCTAGAGCGGAATGTTGTCGTGCTTTTTCGCCGGGTTCTCGAGCTTCTTGGTCTTCAGCGTGCGTAACGCCCGGACAATACGCTTGCGCGTGTTGTGGGGCATGATCACGTCATCGATGAAGCCGCGTGAGGCGGCGACATACGGGTTGGCGAAGCGGTCCTGGTATTCCTTGGTCCGGGCCGCGAGCTTCTCGGCATCGCCCGCGTCGGCGCGGAAGATGATCTCGACCGCGCCCTTGGCGCCCATCACGGCGATCTCGGCGGTGGGCCAGGCAAAGTTCGCATCGCCCCGCAGGTGCTTCGAGCTCATGACGTCATAGGCGCCGCCATAGGCCTTGCGCGTGATCACCGTCACCTTCGGAACCGTGGCCTCGGCATAGGCGAACAGCAGCGCCGCGCCATGCTTGATAAGGCCGCCATATTCCTGCTTCGTGCCCGGCATGAAGCCCGGCACGTCGACGAACGTGACGATCGGAATATTGAAGCAATCGCAGAAGCGCACGAAACGCGCAGCCTTCCGCGAGCTATCAATGTCGAGCACGCCCGCAAGGCTCATCGGCTGGTTGGCGACAAAGCCGACCGTCGTGCCTTCCATGCGGCCGAAGCCGGTCAGGATGTTCTTGCCAAAGTCCTTGCCGATCTCGAAGAAGTCGCCCTCGTCGGCAACCTTCTGGATCAGCTCCTTCATGTCGTAAGGCGTGTTCGGGTTCGCCGGCACCAGCGTGTCGAGCGACGGCTCGGCGCGTTCCGGATCATCGAAGGTCGGGATCGTCGGCGGCTTTTCGCGGTTGGACAGCGGCAGGAAGCCGATCAGGCGGCGCATCTGCGTCAGCGCCTCGATGTCATTCTCGAACGCGCCATCCGCCACGCCAGACTTTGCTGCGTGAACACGCGCGCCGCCAAGGTCTTCGTGGGAGACGATCTCATTGGTGACGGTCTTCACCACGTCCGGACCCGTCACGTACATGTAGGACGTGTCCTTCACCATGAAGATGAAGTCCGTCATCGCGGGCGAATACACGTCGCCCCCGGCGCACGGTCCCATGATCACGCTGATCTGCGGAATGACGCCCGACGACAGCACGTTCTCAAGGAAGATGTCGGCATAGCCGCCCAGCGCCTCGACGCCCTCCT